>JAUCDU010000005.1:0-24525 GCA_034674825.1 Giesbergeria sp. | reverse complement strand
GAAGGGGGACGACGCCAGCGCGGCGGGGCGGCCCTTGCGCGGCGTCTGCTGATCTGAGGTGCGCCGGATTCAGACGGCAGAGCGCGAACCGATAAGACAAGGGAACAAAAAGACGAGAAAAAGCGGCCTCGGCCGCTTTTTTGCTTGGGTGGTGGCTCCGCCTTCAGTCAGGTCGCCGTTCGGCCAGCAGGCGCTCTATTTCCTGGTCTTTCTCTTGCCACAAGCCATTGACCCACGTCTGCACTGCAGCGCGCGGCGCTGGCTCGCCGGGGGTGGGCAGCACGTCGGGGGGAATGCTGCGCAAATGCGCGCGCACCACCACCTGGCCCAGCCGCCCCGCCATGGCGTCGGTGAAGGTGGGCGTGCCTTGTGGGTAGACGATGGTCACATCCAGAAAGCCGGTGAATGCATCGCCCAGGGACTCCAGTGCCATACCTAGCCCGCCGACTTTGGGCTTGAGCAGGTGGCGAAAGGAGGACTGCTGCTTGGCGTGTTTGGCCGCGGTGAAGCGAGTGCCTTCGACGAAGCTGATGACCGACGTGGGCACCAGGCGGAACTTGGCGCAGGCCTTGCGGCCGGCTTCGAGGTCGGCGCGCGCACTGGTGCCGCCCTTGCGCTGCATGAACGGGAAATCGAGCGCCCACCAGGCAAAGCCAATGACCGGTACGTAGATCAACTCTTTCTTGGTAAAGAACTTCAGCATCGGAATGCGGCGGTTGAAGACGCGCTGCAGCACCACGATGTCGACCCAGCTCTGGTGGTTGCTTGCCACCAGATACCAGCCGCGCGGATCCAGACCTTCGGCGCCCTGTACGTCCCATTGGCCGGGGTTTACCGTGCGCAGCCAGAAGGTGTTGATGTCGATCCACAGCGCGGCAATCGCCATCAGGATGCGGTCGCATACGCGGCGCACGGCCTTGGTCGGCAGCAGGAGTTTGACGAGTGCCACCGGGATCATGCTTGCCACCAGCACCAGCGTATTGGTGGCGAGAATCAGCGAGGCGAAGAAAAACTTGAGCGCAGACATGGGTTACGGGGCCTGAAATAATTTATGGTGTTTTAGGCCTCTAGCGCTTATCTGTAAAGCGCGAGCAGCTATCGAAATCAAAGCAACCCAAACACTTCCCGCGCGGCGGCCACCGTCGCCGCAATGTCGTCCTGGGTGTGGGCCGCACTGACGAAGCCAGCTTCGTAGAGTGCTGGTGCAATGTACACGCCGCGCTCGAGCAAGCCGTGAAACAGGCGGTTAAAACGCGCGCCGTCGGTGCGCATGACCGTGGCGTAGTTCTGCGGCAGCTCAGGCAGCAGGAAGAAGCCGAACATGCCGCCTTCGCTGTCGGCGCAAAACGGCACGCCCTCATCGGCTGCTGCGGCTTCGAGTCCGGCGACCAAGGCGCGCGTGCTGCTTGCCAGCGCCTCGTAGAAACCGGGTTTGCGAATCTCGTTCAGCGTTGCCAAGCCGCAGGCAGTCGCCACCGGGTTGCCCGAAAGCGTTCCAGCCTGGTACACGCTGCCGAGCGGTGCGAGCTGCTCCATCACTTCGCGTCGGCCGCCGAAGGCCGCCAACGGCATGCCGCCGCCGATAACCTTGCCCATCACCGTGATGTCCGGCGCAAAGCCGGGGATGTCGCGTGCGTACACGCTCTGCGCGCCGCCCAGCGCCACACGAAAACCCGTCATGACCTCGTCATAGACCAGCAAGGCGCCGTATTCGGTGCACAACTCGCGGCAGCGGCGGGTGAACTCGACACTGGCGCGCACGAAGTTCATGTTGCCGGCAATCGGCTCCATCATCAGGCAGGCCAGATCGCGCCCATGCAGCGCGAAGGCTTCTTCCAGTTGCGCCACGTTGTTGTATTCGAGCACCAAGGTGTGCTGAATCACTTCTGGTGGCACGCCGGCGCTGGTGGCATTGCCGAACGTTGCCAGACCCGAACCGGCCTTGACCAGCAGGGCGTCGGCGTGGCCGTGGTAGCAGCCCTCGAATTTCAGGATTTTGCTGCGGCCGGTAACGCCGCGTGCCAGGCGGATGGCGCTCATGCCCGCTTCGGTGCCCGAGCTGACGAGGCGTACCATGTCCATCGAAGGCATGAGTTCGAGAATGGCTTCGGCCAGTTCAACCTCACGCTCGGTGGGCGCGCCGAAAGACAGCCCATCCGTGGCGGCCTTCTGCACCGCCTCCAGCACCGCCGGGTGCCCGTGACCCAGAATCATCGGCCCCCAGGAGCCGATGTAGTCGATGTAGCGTGTGCCGTTGGCGTCCCACATATAGGCGCCTTGCGCGCGCTCGATGAAGCGCGGCGTGCCGCCGACGGCTTTGAAGGCACGTACGGGGGAGTTCACGCCACCAGGAATCACGGCGCGGGCGCGCTCGAACAGGGTGAGGTTGCGGTCAGTGCTTGGTGTCATGTGGGGGCAGGCCGAACTCTTGCGCGCTCGGTGGATTTTCAGTGTCAGAGGGTTCTTCGTCGGCGTCTTCGGGCTCGGCCCAGAACATGCGATCGGGTATCACATGCCCCATACCGGGGCGAAAGCCTCCTTCGAGGCTGCCATCCAGGTAGCCCAAGGCTTCCGTGAAAGCTTGCGGCAAATCGCATCCAGATGCCAGAAGCGCCGCGAGTGCTGCCGATAGAGTATCGCCCGCGCCGGTGAAGGTTGCTTCAAACATCTCCACCCGGCCGCTGCACAACACTGTCTCGGGCGTCGCGAGGACGTTTTCGATAAATTGGTCCGGCAGTGCAATGCCCGTGACAAGGGTGTAGGGCGTGCCCAATGCCGCTGCCGCTGCAGCGATATCGCGCGGGCTGGGGGAGGACTCGTGCTCCCAGTCCGGCAAAAGCCATCGGCTCAAGGTGTTGTGGTTTCCAACCAACACTGTGACCTGGGGCAGCAACAGCTCGCCAAATGCGTCCAGGTACTGATCGATTTGGTCGTCATGCCACCAGGAAAGATCGGGCATATACGCAACGACGGGCAACTCGGGGTAATCGGATGTCAGTTCCGCGATGCAACTGATGTTCTCCGTACTGCCGACAAAACCCACCTTGACCACCTGCACCGGAAGGTCCTCGAGCACCGCCCTGGCCTGGTCGGTTACAGCCTCGTCGTCTAGAGCGTAGTGGTCAAAACACTGGCCGGTGTCGCGCACATAGGTCCCCGCGACCACCGCCAGCGGATGCCCTCCCACTGAAGCAATCGTCATAATGTCGGCGGTCAGCCCCGCGGCCCCACTGGGATCGCTGGAATTGACGACCATCACACACGCCGGCAGTGCAGCGTCTACCAGGGGATTTGCAGCTTCGATTGCGTGAGAAGTGGTGTCCGCCATGAAACCTAGACCGCGCCGGGTGGCGCAAAAACGGCAGCGCGGTGGTGCGCCTGGATACAATCGTTGCATTCTATGTGAAGGCCCATTAAGCTGTGACCGAACCAAAAACTTGGATGTGCCTAATCTGCGGATGGACTTACGAGGAAACTAAGGGTTACCCCGAGGAAGGGATACCTGCAGGGACGCCTTGGGAGCAAGTGCCAAATAGCTGGGTTTGTCCGGAGTGTGGCGCTGCAAAGCAGGATTTTGAGATGGTGCAGGTTTGAGTTGTTTAGGCTATTTTTAGGCGTGTCTTTATTTCCATCGGAGCAGTGACAATTGACTACAACCGGTGCCTCGTTCAAAGTGCTCGTGGTCGACGACAGCAATACCATTCGCCGCAGCGCTGAAATTTTTTTGAAGCAGGGTGGGCACGAAGTCCTGCTTGCAGACGATGGATTTGATGCTTTGGCGAAAGTTAATGATTATCTTCCGCAAATAATTTTCTGCGATATTTTGATGCCCAAGCTTGACGGTTATCAGACGGTGGCAATCATCAAGAGAAATCCAAAGTTCGCGCATACTCCCGTTGTCATGTTGTCGTCAAAAGATGGCGTATTCGACAAGGCGCGAGGCAGAATGGTTGGCTGTCAAGAATATTTAACAAAGCCGTTTACAAAAGACCAGTTGCTGCAAGCAGTGCAGCAATTTGCAAGTGTTTCCCAAGGAGCGATGTAATGGCTATCCAGAAAGTCTTGGTCGTCGATGATTCGAAGACTGAATTGATGTTTCTCACTGACTTGTTACAGAAAAAGGGCATGCAGGTTCGAACGGCGGAAAATGCTGAAGAGGCATTTCGTCGGCTTGCAGAAGAAAAGCCTGATCTGATTTTGATGGATGTGGTGATGCCCGGGCAAAACGGGTTTCAGCTTACCCGTGCCATCAGCCGGGATCCGCTCTATGCAGATGTGCCGATCATCATGTGCACCAGCAAGAATCAGGAAACTGATCGGGTCTGGGGGATGCGCCAAGGAGCCCGTGGATATATTACGAAGCCTGTGGACCCGGTGGAACTTCAGGCAAAAATTGACGCGCTGACCTAAGACCTAAGCGTCCACAAGTTCCATGGCAAATCGTGAAGCGCTGAGGCAGTTGCAAATTCGCTTGGCCGAACGGCTTCAGGCGGCGCGCAGCGAAACCCAATCTGTGTCGTCTTGGCTGGCGGTAGAAGCTGCTGGTCAGAATTATTTGATGCCGCTTGTGCAGGCAGGAGAAATTTTTCCTTGGACCGTGGTGCAAGCGGTGCCCTATACCCGCGACTGGTTTCTTGGTGTCGCAAATTTGCGTGGCGGCCTGACCGGCGTGGTCGATTTGGCCCGACTGCTGGGCGATGACGGTGTGCGCACCGAACAGCAATTGGGCGAATGCAGCCTGCTTGCGTTCAATGCAGTGCTAGGGGTGAATGCTGCCTTGTTGGTTGACCGCCTCTCGGGCCTGCGCGGGACGGATGCGTTCGTGCGCTCTGAAGCTCCAGCCGACGACGCCGCTGATTTCTTCGGAACTACTTATATCGATGCCAGCGGTGCGCGCTGGCTGGAGCTCAATTTGCAGGTGCTCTCGGAGCATCCCGCATTTTTGAGCATCAGTGCTTGATTTTCTCTGTAAGGCTGCTCCATGTCTGTCGCTCCTAATTTTGGCAAATTGTTCAACCGCAAGTCTGTGCCCGAGCACGATGCGCCAGTCGGCGATCAGGAGGGCGACAACGCGTCGCTGCAGGATCCCCTGCGAGAGTCGTATTCAGGCGATGGGCTGGACAGCGTGCAGGGTGATCCGGGCGGTGCCGGCACTTCGGGCCAGGTTTTTGCCTCTGAACTCATTTCGCTCCCAGTTCTGGGAAGTGCGAGTGCGGTGGCTCATCAACGACGTTTGCTCATTTTGCTGGCCGTCGGCGTTGTCGTGCTTGCCATCATTGCGGGCTGGATTTTGCGGCAGTCCGAGCGCTCTGCTCAGCAATTGGCCGCTACTGGTCAGGCGCTGATGCAGTCGCAGCGGCTGGCCAAGTCGGTTTCTCAGGCGCTGGTGGGAAGTCCCGAGGCATTCCCTGACGTGGTCGAGAGTTCCAGCGTGCTGGCGCGCAACGTTCGGGCCTTGCAGTCGGGGGATGCGGACTTGGGTGTGGCGGCTTTGGGTGGTGACTATGCGTCTGAACTCAAGTCCATAGAGCCGTTGACGGAACGTGCCGAGAAAAACACGGCGATTGTGATGGAGCAGGAAAAAATCCTGACGAAAGTGGGTGATGCGCTCAGAACCATCAACCGTCAATCGTCGGATCTGCTCGAAATTGCGGAAACGGTTTCGTCGCTCAAATTGCAGCAAAACGCACCCGCGTCAGAAATTTCGGCTGCGGGTCAGCTGGTGATGCTGACGCAGCGCATTGGTAAGTCGGCCAACGAATTTCAAACGTCTGAAGGCGTTAGTCCTGAAGCGGTATTTTTGTTGGGCAAGGACTTGAACTCGTTCAACGAGGTCGCCCATGGCTTGTTGGATGGCAGTCCTGAATTGCGCCTGAGTGCCACGCGTGACGCGCAAACGCGCGAGCAGCTGACAGCACTGATCAAGCTGTACGAAGAGACGCGTACGCAGGCGAGTGCCATTCTGGGCAACTTGCAAGGTTTGGTATCGGCGCGTGAAGCGCAAATTGCCATCATTGGCGACAGTGAGCCGCTGCGTCGTCAGCTTGAGACGCTGCAGACCCGGGTGAGCGCGCAAACCGGCATGGGCTTGGGGCAGCTGGCGGCCCTCGTGCTCGCTTCGCTGTTCGTGATCTTGTGCGGCGTCGGCATTTCGCGTGTGCAGTTGCTTGACAGCCGCAACCGCCAGCAGGTTGCTGAGGCTCAGCACCGTGATGCATTGCGCCAAGAGCAAGAGGCCAAGCGGGTGAACGACGCGAACCAGGCTGCAATTTTGCGTTTGATGAACGAATTGCAATCGGTTGCCGAGGGGGATTTGACGCAGGAAGCAACGGTGACGGAAGACATCACGGGTGCCATTGCCGACTCGGTGAACTACACGGTTGAAGAGCTGCGGCAGATCGTGGGGAACGTGCAGAACACTGCGACGCGAGTGGCCCAGACGACGGCGCTCGTGGACAACACGTCGACGGAACTGCTTGCTGCCTCGACTGAGCAGCTGCGCGAGATTCGTGAAACCGGTCGCTCGGTGCTCGACATGGCGACACGAATCAACGAAGTGTCCACCCAGGCCCAGGAGTCGGCCACAGTGGCGCGCCAGTCTCTGGAGGCGGCAGACTCGGGTCTTCAGGCGGTGCAAAACGCCATTGGCGGCATGAACTCCATCCGCGATCAGATTCAGGACACTTCCAAGCGCATCAAGCGTCTGGGTGAATCCTCGCAAGAGATTGGCGAAATCACGGAGCTGATTTCCGACATTACCGAACAGACCAACGTCTTGGCATTGAACGCGGCCATTCAGGCAGCTTCGGCTGGCGAGGCCGGAAGAGGATTCTCGGTGGTGGCGGAAGAAGTGCAGCGGCTCGCCGAGCGCTCAGGTGATGCAACGCGCCAGATTTCGGCGCTCGTGAAGGCGATTCAAACCGACACCCAGGATGCGGTGGCCGCTATGGAGCGCTCCACGCAAGGTGTGGTGGAGGGTGCGCGACTGTCGGACAGCGCGGGTACGGCACTTACCGAAATTGATCGGGTGTCGCGTCGCCTTGCTGACCTGATTGAGCAAATTTCTTCTTCGGCATCCAGAGAAGCCAGCTTGGCCAACGAGGTCGCGGACAACATTCAGCATATTTTTGCTGTGACTGAGCAGACAGGAGAAGGCACGCGGACGACGGCACAACAGGTGCGCGAGCTGTCGACCATGGCCGAAGAGCTGCGACAGTCCGTTGCACGTTTCAAGATTGCTTGATTCCCTAGAACATTGAGCAGGCCGCGGGCCCCCAGGAAAGAATCCATGTCGCCAAACGAAGTCGCGAATGTCAGTGTGCAGGAAGAGGGGGCAGGCGAGTTGGACCTGGGGCCTCTCGCCTGGGTGCTGGAAGAGCTGCGTAAATCGCTCGACGGCGCGGTAAAGGCGTTGCGGCGCTTTGTGTACGACGCCGAAATTGCCCGCGAATCTGATATTGCGTCGCTGGACACTGCGACATTGAGAATGGCCCGCCAACAGTTGCACCAGGCCACTGGCGCGCTGGAAATGGTGGGTATGGCTTCGCCGGCACTGCTGCTCAAGGCCATGGAAACATCGGTGCAACGCTTCGTGCAGCGCCCCGAACTCTGTACAGACGACGCTGCCGGCGCTATTGAGCGCGCAAGCTTTGCCCTCTGCGAATATCTTGAGATTGTGCTTGCGGGAAAATCTGTTTCTCCTGTAGCCCTCTTTCCGCAGTATCGAGATGTTCAGGCCCTGACCGGTGCCGAGCGCGTCCACCCGGCGGACCTATGGCCTGCCGAGAGAAGGTTTCGGGAGCCAGATTTCGAACTCACCGAGCCGGCCATCCCTTACGGACCAGAGGCAAGAGCCCGCTTGGACCAAGACGTACTGCGTGTTGTCAAGGATGGTGATTTCGAAGCTGCGCAGGATCTTCGCGACCTCTCGCTCGGACTGGCTGCTTCGCATTCCGATCGCCAAGGTCGGGCGTTCTGGAAGATTTCCGCAGCATTTTTCGATGCATTCTCACGTGGTCTGTTCAAGACGGACGTTTACGTCAAGCGCGTTGCATCGCGTACTCTTTTGCAGTACTCGGCTATGGCGCGCGGAGACGCCGCTGTGCCGGAACGATTGGTGCAGGATCTGCTTTTCTTCTGTGCGCAGGCACGGCCGGCCGCAGGTGAATCGCTGCCACTGCTGGAGGCCGTGCGGCAAGCCTTCGGCCTGCAGCGTTTTCAGGCGGTGGACTACGAGGCTCGGCGTTTTGGTCGGTTCGATCCGGCGGTCCTGGCGCAAGCGCGCAAGCGCATTTCCGCCGCCGCTGAAACCTGGTCGGCTCTGGCCGGGGGCGATCGCAACAAGCTCAAACCCGCGGCAGACCAGTTCAGCCTGGTGTGCGATTCGCTTCGCAAGCTCAATCGCAACAGCGAAAGCCTTGCCCAGGCGCTGACCCGAGCCATTGATCTCACGGTGCGTTCTGCCGAGCCGCCGTCGGCCGCCTTGGCCATGGAGGTTGCGACCTCGGTCTTGTATCTGCAAGCCGCACTGGAAGACACAGACGTTTCGGACGACGAGTTGGTTCAGCGTGCCGAGCGCTTGGCCCGCCGCCTTGACAGCGTCGCAGCGGGTGAACAGCCGGATCCCCTTGAGGGCTGGATGGAAGAGTTGTACCGCCGTGTCAGCGACCACCAGACCATGGGCAGTGTGGTCGATGAATTGCGCGCGACCTTGGGTGAGGCCGAGCGGTCGATGGACCAGTTTTTCCGAGATCCACAGGACACTGCACCGCTGGCTCCAGTGCCCGATCGCTTGTCGCAAATGCGCGGTGTACTGTCGGTTCTGGGGCTGGATCAGGCTTCTCTCGCCGTGCTTCGCATGCGCGACACCGTGGAGCGTTTGCTCATAGGTGGCGTTGAGAGCGAAGACGAGCGCAAATCCTTGTTCGAAAAGCTTGGCAACAGTTTGGGTGCGCTCGGCTTCATGGTCGACATGCTGAGCTACCAGCGCGCAATGGCGCGCAAGCTCTTCGTGTATGACGAAGAGCTTGGTGAACTGCGCTTGATTGCGGGGCGTGCTCGCACCCGCGCTTCGGACGTCGTTGCCGACGCTGAAGAGGTTGCTGCAAAGGTCGAGGAGCGCGCACCTGTTCCGCTGCCGGATGTGGTCCCCCGTCTGACGGCGGATCAGACTGTGGCAGCAGAAGCTGCGGTCACGCAAGAGCCAGACGCAGAGTCGATGCTTGAGGTGCCGAACGAACAAGCAGTGCCCGACGCACTTGAATCCAGCGTGGATGTCGAGGACAACACACCAGTGCCGGAGGCACAGCCGTTGGAGGCGAGCGGTGCGCCTCAAGTGCATCTGCGCGGCCCCGAGGTGGAAGACGAGTTGATTGAAATCTTCCTGGAGGAAGTGCGCGAAGTGGTTGGAAATGGCTTGGGTGCCATTTCCGTCCTGGATGAGGCGCCGGGCGATTTCGGTGAACAGACAACTTTGCGCAGGGCGTTTCATACGCTCAAGGGCAGCTCCAGGATGGTCGGGCTTAACAAGTTTGGCGAAGCCGCCTGGTCGATGGAGCAAATGCTCAACGCGTGGCTCGCCGAACAAAAGCCCATGGAACTTGCCTTGCGCGATATTTCGCGCGAAGCCCTGCAGGGGTTCAGCCTTTGGGCGCTGGACATCGAAGCAGGCGACGACTCCAAGTGGGATGAAGCGCCGTTTCGCAAAGTCGCTGAAGCATTCCGCCTGGACGGCACAGCGCTGCCCTTGGAGCTTCCCTCCGCATTGGACGACGGGCGCGCTTTGCCCCTGTCGGACGATGGACAAGTCCTGCCAGTCCCTGGTAGTGTCGCGCCCGCTGCTGCGGAACAGGACTCGCCCCCATCTGCGGGCGAAATTGATGCTGACTTCACACCCGATGCGCTACCGGAGGTGGTCTCGGAGGAGGTCTTTGATTTTGTAGTTCCGGGGCTTGAGCCGGTAGCCACCGCAGATGCATTGCCGGAGGAGCCTGTCGACTCTGTTCAGAGCAGCGAGATCGATTTCTCCGAATTTGAAGCAGCTGTGGATGCTTCTGTTGCCGGCGAAGAGGCAGTTGCTCAAGAGGACGATCTGGCAAGTGCAACGTCCTCCGAAGTGATCGAGACGGACCTGGAAGCTGCCCCTGCGACCGGCGAGACAGACCCGCACCCGATGCAGGAGGCAGAAGTTCCTGACGCGCACGATGGCGGTGGGGACCTGCCGGCGTTGGTGTCGGAAGATGAAACGGCCAGCGACGACAGCACGAAGGTGATTGGCCACCTGCGCATAGGTATCTCGCTTTACAACGTTTATCTCAACGAGGCGGATGAGTGGTCCCGTCGCCTTACGACCTGCCTGCAGGAGTGGTCCCTGGAGTTGCACGAGCGTTTACCGGACGCCGCTGTTGCGCTGGCGCACTCGCTGGCGGGCAGCTCTGCCACCGTGGGATTTGACGCGCTGTCCCATACGTCCCGCTTGCTGGAGCACGCGCTTGAGCATGTCCAGCTTCAGCCAGCTGGCGAAGCGGAACAAGCCGCAGTATTTTTGCGCGCTGCGGACGAACTGCGGCGCTTGCTGCATCAGTTCGCTGCCGGCTTCCTTCGGCCTGCAGATGAGGAAGTCCAGAATGCGCTGCGCCAGATTCTGGAAACCGAAATCTCGACCACGATTTCACCATCGTTGGGCGACGAATTCCTGGACTCGACACGTGGCGACGAAGCGCCTGAGGTAGACGAGCAAACGCGGGAGTCCTTCGCTGCGGAATCAGACGAGTCTTCAGAGTCGTCAACGTCTGCATCTACACCGCCCATCGAAATCGAACCGGGCGTTGTAGCACCGGCCTTGTCGGTGGCGGTGGCGGATCGCGACCGGCAAGTCGACGACGCAATGGCTCGGGCAGTCGCCCTGGACACCGATCTGGACGACGACATCGATGCGTTGGACGTGATTGACCCCGACCTCTTTCCAGTATTCGAGGAAGAGGCCGCAGAGCTGCTTCCACAACTGGGCAGCGCACTTCGGCAATGGGCAGCGCATCCCGACAACCTGGGAGCGCGAAGCGAAGTGCTGCGTGCCCTGCACACTCTCAAGGGCAGCTCTCGACTCGCGGGCGCCATGCGCCTTGGGGAAATGGCGCATCGCTTGGAGTCCGCCATTGAAGAGCTTGATGTCGAGACCGTGCAAACCGATGAAATTGAGCCATTGCTGGTTAATTTCGACGCCTTGCAGGCCAACTTCAAGGTGCTGCGAAATTACGATGGCGAAGCGCCTGACGTGCCGGCTCGAAGCACGGGCGTTGCACACGCAGAACTTGGTAGCGAAATAGTCTCAGCAAGCGAAGAGCCGAGCCAGACGGCCGTGTTGCCGTCGGTGTTGACGCGGCCACTTGTTCCGACCAAATCAATCGCAGCGCGTGCGGCTGCGAACCAGTCGGTCCGGGTGCGCGCGCAATTGCTTGATCGTCTCGTGAATCAGGCAGGCGAGGTGATGATCACCCGCTCGCGCCTGGAGTCTCGCTTGGGCCATATGAAGGGCTCGATGAACGACTTGTCGCTCAACCTTGACCGGTTGCGCCAACAATTGCGCGACATCGAGGTGCAGTCAGAGTCGCAAATGCAGTCTCGCCTCGCATTGTCCAAAGACAGTGCCGCTGGCTTCGATCCGCTTGAGTTCGACCGCTTCACTCGGGTTCAGGAACTGACACGCATGATGGCCGAGTCCGTCAACGACGTGGCTACTGTGCAGCGCAACCTGCAGCGCGTTGTGGAAGGCACGGAAGACGATCTGATTGCTCAGGGCCGCCAAGCCAAAGAGCTGCAGCGCGATCTGCTCCGTACCCGCATGGTGGAGTTCGAGGGGATCGCCGAACGTTTGTACGCAGTTGTGCGCCAAGCTTCGAAAGATACCGGCAAGCAGATCAAGCTGGACATCACAGGTGGCTCCATTGAAATGGACCGCGGCGTGCTGGACCGCATGACACCAGCATTCGAGCATTTGCTACGCAACTGTGTGGCGCACGGCATCGAGTCGCCGGACGAGCGCGTCGCTTCCGGGAAGCCAGCAATGGGTGCGATAGCGGTCGACCTACGGCATGAAGGCAACGACGTGTCGGTCGAATTCCGCGACGATGGCGCTGGTCTCAATTTGGAGCGAATTCGGAGCCGTGCTTTGGCGCAGGGTGTGATCACCTCGGTCGACGAAGTATCAGACAGCGACGCTGCTAACCTTATTTTTATGCCGGGCTTTTCGACGGCCAGTGAAGTGACGGAGCTTTCCGGCCGCGGAATCGGCATGGATGTCGTGCGCTCGGAAGTACAAGCGCTTGGTGGGCGCATCGAAACCCAGACCACAACTGGTAAGGGTGCATCGTTTCGGATGGTGCTGCCATTGACCACTGCCGTCACGCAGGTGGTAATGCTTCGCGCCGGAGATGTTGCCTTTGGAGTTCCTGCCAACGTGGTGGAGTTGGTCCGGCGAGTGCCCGTGGCCGAAATTCAGGCTGCGTACCAAGCAGGGCACATACTGGTTGGGGAAGAGAGCGTACCGTTTTACTGGGCGGGGGGCTTGCTCCAGGCCTCGCGGCAGAGTCAGGAAGGCGCCGGCAAGACGCGGTCCGTCGTCATTTTCCGCAGCGCTTCGCAGCGCCTCGCAATCCATGTGGACGACGTTCTGGGCAACCAGGAAGTGGTCGTGAAGAATCTCGGACCGCAGCTTTCACGGTTGCCAGGCTTGGCCGGCATGTCCGTACTCGCTTCGGGTGCTGTGGTTCTTATCTATAACCCTGTCGCGCTTGCCACGGTGTATGGCGCTCAGTTGCGCGATGCCCAAACCGACCTGGCGCAGGTAGAGCAGACTGCCGGCAATGTTCCAGCGGCACCGACGCTGCCGACCGCAGGCCAGGTTCCGCTCGTGTTGGTGGTTGACGATTCGATTACCGTGAGACGGGTCACGCAGCGTTTGCTGCTGCGCGAGGGGTACCGCGTCGCCTTGGCTTCCGACGGCCTACAGGCACTTGAACGCCTGCAGGACGAACGCCCGGCCGTCGTGCTCTCGGATATCGAAATGCCGCGGATGGATGGTTTTGATCTGGCCCGCAACATACGCGCCGATGCTGCGCTGCGCGACCTGCCGATCGTCATGATCACCTCGCGTATCGCCCAGAAGCACCGCGATCATGCGATCGAGTTGGGGGTCAACCACTACTTGGGCAAGCCCTATTCTGATGAAGAGCTGCTCAGCCTTGTGAAGCGATACGCCCAAGTGGATGCCGACGCCAGCGCGGCGCAAGCCGCCAACGTCTGACAACCAGGTCTGAGCGCTATGGATGCAATTGAGCCAGGGCGGCCTTGTCCGGCGCTGCAGGGGCTGCTTTTGGCCATGGTGCGGGAAGAGGCTTCCGATCTTTTTTTGATCGCTGGCGCTCCCCCCACGGTAAGGCGCCATGGCGACTATGTGGCGCTCGGGCAAAAGGCGCTCACTGGCGAGAACATCCGCGATTATGCGGTGTCTGCCATGAGCCGCGCTCAGGCTGAGGCCTTTGAGGCGCGCAAAGAGTGTGATCTGGCCTTGCACGTCCCCACGGCGGGTCGGTTTCGGCTCAATGTGCATCTGCAACGCGGGCAGGTTGGCATGGTGGTGCGCCATGTCTCTTCCCATATTCCATCGCTGGACGCTCTGGGGCTGCCGCCGGTGGTGGAGCAGTTGGCGTTCCTCAAGCGTGGACTGGTGTTGACGGTGGGTTCTGCAGGCGCTGGCAAGACCACTACGCTGGCTTCGCTGCTGAACCATCGCAACACCAACGTTGCGGGGCATATTCTGACGATCGAAGATCCGATCGAGTATGTGCACACACACCGGCGCTCGCTTGTGACCCAGCGTGAGGTCGGTCTCGACACGCATTCTTACGACGAGGCTCTGCGCCACGCGATGCGCGAGGCGCCAAGTGTCATCATGATTGGCGAGATCCGCGATCGCGAAACCATGCAGCATGCGCTGCATTACGCGGAGTCCGGCCATTTGTGCGTGTCGACGCTGCATGCCAACAACGCCAGCCAGGCGATTCAGCGCATTCTCAATTTCTTCCCGGATACGGCACATGCGCAGGTACTGCTCGACCTATCCTTGAATCTGAAGGCGGTGGTCGCGCAGCGATTGATCCCCGGAACCCAGGTGCGGCAGGTTCCGGCAGTGGAGGTGTTGCTGCTGACCAACTTTATTGCCGATCTGCTGCAAAAGGGCTTGGTGCATGAAATTCGCACCGCACTTGAGCGCAGCAGTCAGGTGGGTATGTGCACCTTTGATCAGTCGCTTTTTGCGCTCTACGAGCGCGGCGCCATCAGCCGCGAAGAAATGTTGGCGCATGCGGACAATCGCACCGATTTGACCTTGCGCCTGCGCCTTGCGGCGGGCGCTCCGCTGGAGGTTGGCAGCATGCAGGTTGCCGAGATGGAACCGTCGCCAGCGGCGCATTCGCGCCCCGCTCCGCTGCGGCTCTGAGCTTCATCGCGCGCTGGGCGCCTGCGCTTTCTTGACGACGGCATAGCGCAACAACGTTCGCTCACGTGCTTTTTCATGATCCACGACCGGCCGTGGATAGGTTTCACCCAACACCACACCTGCATCGCGCAATGTCGTCGCGTCTGCCAGCCAGGGTGTGTGCAGGGCGGCATCAGGGAGCTGCTTGAGCCCAGGCAAATAGCGGCGGATGAAGCGACCCTTGGGGTCGAATTTTCGACTTTGAGAAATCGGGTTGAAGATGCGAAACCAGGGCTGCGCGTCGCAACCGCTGGAGCTTGCCCACTGCCAGCCGCCGTTGTTGGAGGCGAGCTCAAAATCGTTCAAGTGCTGCGCGAAATACGCCTCCCCGCGGCGCCAGTCGAGTCCCAAATCCTTGACCAGAAAGCTGGCGACGACCATACGCAGGCGGTTGTGCATGTAACCCGTCTGGTTGATCTGCGCCATCGCTGCGTCCACCAGCGGGTAGCCGGTGCGGCCGGACTTCCAGGCCAGCCACAGCGCCTCCGCAAATTCCCCGCTCTCCCACGCAATGGCGTCGTAGGCCGGCTTGAAGCTGCGCTCCACAACGTGCGGAAAATGCGCCATCAGCTGTTGGTAGAAGTCGCGCCAGATCAGTTCGGCCAGCCAGACGGCTGCGCCGCTACTGCCCGCCTGAGCGCGCAAATGCGCTTCGCGTGCGAGCTCGCGCACCGACAGCGTGCCAAAGCGCAGGTGTACGCCCAGATAGCTCGGGCCTTTGATTGCTGGGTAATCCCGTGCCTCGCCATAGGCATCCATGCGGTGCTTGAAATCCTCCCACAAACCTCTCGCTCCGGATGTGCCCGGCGGCACTGGCAAGTCCACCTCCTCGCTCGGCGCGAACCCCAGTGCAGTCAGGCTGGGAACGCCAGGCGTCACAAAATCTGGAAAGGGTGCGAGAGAGCCGGGCTTTAGCTGCACAGGGTACGAACTCAAATAGAACGCATTCACTTTGCGCAGCCATGCGTTCTTGTAAGGTGTGAACACCGTGTAGGGCGATCCCGCCTGGGTCAACACCTCCGAGCGCTCGAAGATTGTGTGGTCCTTGAACAGCCGCAATTCGCGGCCGCGTGCGGCAAGCGCCGTGCGCACGCGCGCATCGCGTGCCAGAGACGAAGGCTCGTCGTCCCGGCTGGCATAAACGACCGGTATGTTCAGCCGCTGCGCCAGTTCAGGAATGGCGGTGCTGGCAACAGCGTGCAGGACAATCAGGCCTCCGGCGTCGCGCGGCATGAGCGCGCGCAGGCCTGCGTCAAGCTCCGCGAGGGTTTCCCGGATGAAGCGTACGCGCCGGTCGGCACGCAGCAGCGGTGCCAGAATGTTCTGGTCGAAGACAAACACGCAATGCACCTGGGCGCACTCGCGCAGCGCATGGTGCAATGCAGGATGGTCGTGCAGCCGCAAGTCGCGGCGAAACCAGACCAAACCGAGGGGAAGAAGCGCAGACATGTTGACCGTAAAATTGACCGATGTCTGCCGATTCTGAACGCATGAACCTGACGAACCATTTTCTGATTGCCATGCCTGGCATGCAGGACGCATCGTTCGCCGGCAGCGTGATCTATGTCTGCGAGCACAGCGAGCGCGGCGCGCTCGGCCTCATGATCAACAAACCGACCGACATCAACCTTGAAGGATTGTTTATAAAGGTCGATTTGTCGCTTGGGCGCAGCGACTTGAACGGCTCACCCGTGTTTCTCGGTGGGCCGGTGCAGACCGAGCGCGGGTTCGTGCTGCACGAGCGCGTGCAGTTGGAAACCGACGAGGAGCCCGCGTACGCCGCGACAATGGTGATACCAGGTGGACTGGAGATGACCACGTCGAAGGACGTGCTGGAGGCCATGGCCACCGGGGCAGGGCCGCGCCGGGTGCTGGTCACCTTGGGTTATTCGGCCTGGGGGGAAGGGCAGCTCGAGTCTGAAATGGCGGAGAACAGCTGGCTCAGCGTGGACGCGAACTTGGATGTCATTTTTGATACGCCTGTGGAAGCACGCTACGACAGCGCGCTGCGACTGCTGGGGCTCGAAGCCTGGCGACTCTCACCCGGGGCAGGCCACGCATGACCCCGAGCGGCGACCCGGGCCCGGCGGTTGCGGCGCACCTTCAGAGTTTTCTGGCCTTTGACTTCGGCCTCAAGCGCACCGGAGTGGCCGTAGGCACCCGCATGCTGCGCAGTGCCAGCCCGCAAGCGACGGTGCGCGCAGAGGGGGATGCTAGGTTCGTAGCGGTGGCCGAGCGCATTCGTGAATGGCAACCCGACGCGCTGGTGGTCGGCGTGCCCTATCACCCCGACGGCGCCAGCCACGAAAACACACGCCGCGCCCAGCGTTTTGCGCGCCAGCTTCAGGGCCGCTTTGGACTTCCGGTGTTCGAGGTGGACGAGCGCTACAGCACGACCGAGGCGCTGGCCGGCGGCGCCAAGGACGCCGACGCTGCGTCGGCTTGCATCATCCTGGAACAGTTTTTGAGGAATCTTCCATGACATCCGATTTTTCCGGCGGTGCCGGGGCGCGTGCGCTTTCGCTTGATGCCGAGGCGCTGTACCGCCAGTTGCAGGAGGGCGTACGCGCGTTGCGCCGTGCCGACACGCAGCTTGCCGGTATCGCCTCTGGCGGCGCCTGGCTGGCCGAGCGCCTGCAGCGCGACCTGGGCCTGGACGGCGATGCGGGCGTGCTCTCGTCCAGCATGCACCGCGACGATTTTGCACAACGCGGCCTGGCGGCCAGCACGCAGACGCGGCTGCCGTTCGATGTGAACGGTGCCGATATTCTGCTGCTCGACGACGTGCTCTATACCGGGCGCACCGTGCGCGCCGTGCTCAACGAGCTCTACGACTATGGGCGCCCGGCGCGTGTGCGCCTGGCCGTGCTGGTTGACCGGGGCGGGCGTGAGCTGCCACTGCAGGCCGATTTCGCAGCCGCCCGCATTGCGCTTGCACCGACGCAGGCGCTCGCCCTGGCGCGCGGGGATGACGGCGTCTTCGCTCTGCAAGTGCGCGAGGCAACGCCATGCTGAACCGCCGCAACCCGCAGCTCAACCAGCACGGCGAGCTGGTGCATCTGCTGTCGGTCGAGGGCTTGCCGCGCGACATCGTCACCCACATTCTGGATACCGCTGCCAGCTTCGTCTCGGTGAACGACCGCGAGGTGAAGAAGGTGCCGCTGCTGCGCGGCAAGAGCGTGTTCAACCTGTTCTTTGAAAACAGCACGCGCACCCGCACCACCTTCGAAATTGCCGCCAAGCGCCTGTCGGCCGATGTGTTCAACCTCGACATCGCGCGCTCGTCGGCCAGCAAGGGCGAATCGCTGCTCGACACCATCGCCAACCTGTCGGCCATGGCGGCCGACTTGTTTGTGGTGCGGCACAGTGAGTCTGGTGCGCCGTACCTGATAGCCCAACACGTGGCGCCGCATGTGCATGTGATCAACGCCGGCGACGGGCGGCATTCGCACCCGACGCAGGGGCTGCTCGATATGCTGACCATCCGGCATTACAAAAAAGATTTCTCAAACCTCACGGTGGCCATCGTCGGCGATGTGCTGCACTCGCGCGTGGCCCGCTCGGACATCCACGGCCTGACGACGCTCGGTTGCCCGGAGGTTCGCGTGGTGGGCCCGCGCACGCTGGTGCCGGCCGACATGGCGCCGATGGGCGTGCGCGTGTGCCACACCCTGGAAGAGGGCTTGAAAGACGCCGATGTGGTCATCACGCTGCGCCTGCAGAACGAGCGCATGAGTGGCGCGCTGCTGCCGTCGAGCCAGGAATATTTCAAAAGCTTCGGCCTCACGCCCGAGCGTTTGCGCCTGGCCAAACCCGATGCCATCGTGATGCACCCGGGGCCGATCAACCGGGGTGTGGAGATCCATTCGGCGGTGGTCGATGGCCCGCAAAGCGTCATCCTGCCGCAGGTCGGTTTCGGCATTGCGGTGCGCATGGCCGTGATGTCCATCGTCGCCGGGAATACGGCTTGAACCAATGATTGCTTCTATTTTTATAGCTTCTATCGCTTATGGAGTAAGCGCTAGAGGCCAATTTTGCTTCAAATTATGAAGATGCTCATCCAGAACGGCCGTGTCATTGACCCGGCGAGCGGGTTCGACGAGGTCTGCGACGTAGCCTTGGCGGCAGGGCGCATCGTCGGCTTGGGCCGCGCGCCAGCGCAGTTCGAACCAGCGCGGCGCATTGACGCGGCCGGCTGCCTGGTGCTGCCTGGCCTGGTGGACCTGGCCGCGCGGCTGCGCGAGCCCGGCCACGAGCACGAGGGTACGCTCGAATCCGAAATGGCCGCCGCAGTCGCCGGCGGTGTCACCAGTTTGGTCTGCCCGCCCGACACCGATCCGGTGCTCGACGAGCCCGGTCTGGTGGAAATGCTGAAGTTTCGCGCCGAAAAATTGCACCAGTCGCGGCTGTTTCCTTTGGGTGCCCTCACGCGCGGCCTGGCCGGCGAAGTGCTGACCGAGATGGCCGAGCTGACCGAATCGGGCTGCGTCGGGTTCAGCCAAGCCGATGTGCCACTCGCCAGCAACCAGGTGCTGCAGCGCGCACTGCAATATGCTGCGACTTTTGGCTACACGGTCTGGTTGCGGCCCCAGGACTTGAGCTTGGGCAAGGGCGTAGCGGCGAGCGGCGCCCTGGCAACACGTCTGGGTCTGGCAGGAATTCCGGTGGCCGCCGAGACGATTGCGCTGCATACCGTTTTTGAGCTGCTGCGCGGCACGCCGGCGCGTGTGCATCTGTGTCGCATCAGCAGCGCCGCCGGCGTAGAACTGGTGCGCCGCGCCAAGGCAGAAGGCCTTGCGGTCAGCTGCGATGTCAGCATCAACAACCTGCACCTGACGGAGAACGACATCGGGTTTTTCGACAGCCGCGCCCGTCTCTCGCCCCCGCTGCGCCAGCAGCGCGACCGTGAGGCACTGGCTCATGGCCTGCGCGACGGTACCGTGGACGCGCTGGTGTCGGACCACAACCCGGTCGATGAAGACGCCAAGACGCTGCCGTTCGCCGAAGCCGAGCCTGGCGCCACGGGTTTGGAACTGCTGCTGAGCCTGGCGCTCAAGTGGTCGCTGGACGGCAAGGTGCCGCTCGCCCGCACGCTGGCCGTGGTCACCAGCGAACCAGCGCGGGTGCTGGGCGGCGCACTCGGCACGCTGGCGGCAAGCGTCGGCAGGCTGGTGGAAGGCGGTGTCGGTGACTTGTGCATCGTCGACCCCAAGGCGCACTGGACGGTGTCGGCCACGAGCCTGCGCAGCCAGGGCAAACACACGCCGTTTGGTGGCTACGAACTGCCCGGTTGCGTGCAGTGGACATTGGTGGGTGGGCAAATCGCGTTCGAGCGCGGCTGAGCCGCTCGACCTGATTCCATTTCCAAATCATTTGTGACGCGAAGATGAGCCGCAGACATTGCTGCAGCCGGGCAAGGCGAGCCGACAATGTCACGGATGATTTAGAAAGGGAATGACACCCTGCCGCCGGTTGATCGGTGGTCCTCTCGCCCTCTGGCGGACTTATTCCACGTTTTGGCGCTGTAAAGACGGCAAGCACTTGCCCTTCAGTGGGTCCGCGCTTATGGTTCGTCCTTTCGCCGACCCGCAGAAAGCGGGCCAACTATGACAGGGAGGGACTTATATGAACATCGTCGAACGCGCCAAATCCATCTTGCTATCGCCTCGGCCGACCTGGGAGGTGATTGACACCGAACAGACCGATGTCGCAAAGCTCTACACCGGCTACCTGATGATTCTGGCTGCCATCCCGGCGGTTTGTGGCTTCGTTGGCATGTCGATCATTGGTATGGGAATGTTTGGCGTGTCGATGCGCGTTCCCTTCCTCGCAGGCTTGGCCAACATGGTGGTGTCGTATGTGCTGAGCCTTGTCGGTGCGTACGTGCTGGCGCTCATCATTGCTTGGCTGGCGCCGCGCTTCGGTGGTGTCGGCAACAGACTGCAGGCGCTGAAAGTGGCGGTGTATGCCAGCACGGCCGCGATGCTGGGGGGAATCTTTGCGCTGATCCCCATGCTGACGATGCTGAGTCTTATCGCCAGTCTGTACTCCATTTACCTGCTCTATACGGGCTTGCCGATCCTGATGAAGAGTGCGCGCGAAAAGGCAGTGGCCTATACGGCATTGGTGATCGTCGCGGCGATCGTGCTCGGGCTGATCGTGGGCGCCATCAATGCGCTGTTCATGCCGCGCAGCGCAAGCCCTTTTGCGTCGGGCGACGACGCCAACTTTTCCATCCGCACTCCGGGCGGCGATATCAACATCGATGGTGCCGGCATCGCAGCAGCGCAGCGCAAGATGGAGAAGGCGGCGCGCAGCATGGAGCAGGCGCGTACGCAGAACGACCCGACCGCCATGGCAGCCGCGACCCGCGATGCGACTTCGGCCGCAGCCGGCATGCTGGGCGGAGGCAAGGCCATTGCGGCGCAAACGTTGAAGGCAGCGTTGCCCGAGCAACTAGGTGGCCTGGCACGTACCGGGTTTGAGGTGCAAGACGGTGCGGCGCTCGGCCTGCCGACCAGCCAGGCCAGTGCCGAATATGGCAGTGGCGACCGCACAATCCGGGTGGAAATCATGGATCTGGGAGGTCTGGGCTCCATGGCGGCGATGGCCATGGGTATGGCGCAGGGCGAAAAGGAATCTCAGACGCACGCCGAGAAAACATGGCAGGAAGGCGGCCGCACGCTTCACGAGAGTTACGAAAAGGACGGCAGCAGCGCTGAGCGCAAGATGGCACTCAAGAATGGCGTCCTGGTGAGCGTGTCCGCCGACAACATGGACATTGCCGCACTGCGCAACCTTGTCAAACAGATCGACATCGCATCGCTTGAGGGCTTGCAGCGCAAGAGCCCTTGAGAGCATGGTGGCACCTGGAATATCGGTAGCCCGATAAAATCAGACCTCCCTTGTTCCAGGTTCTCGTCATGAATATTTCCTCCCACCAAGCCGCCGGCGCCTTGGGTGCTACGACCAGCGACGGGCAGGTGGTGCAGGACATGGTGCGTTGGCTGGAGCGCGCCGTCATCGGTCTCAATTTGTGTCCATTTGCCAAGGGCGTGCACACCAAAGGACAGATTCACTACGTGGTCTGCCGCGCTGCCGACGCTGCTGATGTTCTGGAAGTACTTGAGACAGAACTGCGCGAATTGGCGGCACTGCCCGCTGAGCAGCGCGACACCACTTTGTTGGTGTTGCCCGATTGCTTGACAGAGTTCCTCGACTTCAACGATTTTCTGGACGAGAGCGACGCCTTGCTCGAATCCTTGGGTTTGGCCGGCGTGCTGCAGATTGCCAGCTTTCACCCCAAGTTTCAGTTTGCCGGTACTGCGCAGGACGATGTCAGCAACTGCACCAACCGTGCGCCCTGGCCGACCCTGCACCTGCTGCGCGAAGAGAGCATCGATCGAGCCGTGGAGGCGTTTCCCGAGGCCGAGGCCATTTTTGAGCGCAATGTCGCCTTGCTGGAAACGCTCGGGGCTGAAGGCTGGGATGCCCTGGGAGTGGGACGGCACGCGCCGAAAGCCGCCACGCCGGCGGCCAAGGTATGAAGCCGCGCAAGATGGCAGCGGCGCCCGCAGCCGCTCAACACCTCCCGGAGCTGCGCCCGGGCCAATCGGTGGAGCTGCTCAAGGAACTGCACATCCTCACGCGCGACGGGCGCTTGAACCAGGATTCGCGGCGCAAGCTCAAGCAGGTCGAGCATTTGTTCCAGTTCATCGAACCCTTGCTGGGCGACATCGCGGCCGACGGCCATGCGCCGTTGCTGGCGGACCATGGTGCGGGCAAGTCCTATCTGGGCTTTATTCTGTACGACTTGTATTTTCGCGCGTTAGGACGGGGGCACATCTACGGGATCGAAACCCGCGCTGAGCTGGTGACAAAGTCGCGCGCGCTGGCCGAGCGGCTGCAATTCGAGCGCATGGCTTTCCTGAATTTGTCGGTGGCCGAATCGGCAGACGCGGCGGAATTGCCCGAGCGCATCGACATCGTCACCGCGCTGCACGCTTGTGACACCGCCACGGACGACGCCATCGCCTTCGGCTTGCAGAAGCAGGCGCGCGCCATGGTGCTCGTGCCTTGCTGTCAAGCCGAAGTGGCGGCCAGCTTGCGTGCTGGAAAGGCCTTGCAACTCTCCCGTACGCCGCTTGCCGAGCTCTGGCGCCATCCGCTGCACACCCGCGAAATGGGCAGTCAAATCACCAATGTGCTGCGTTGCCTGCACCTGGAAGCCAGCGGCTACCAGGTCACCGTGACAGAACTGGTGGGATGGGAGCACAGCATGAAGAACGAGCTCATCATCGCCCGCTTTACCGGCCAAAGAAAGCGCAGCGCAGCCGAGCGCCTGCGCTCCATCCTTCAGCAATTCGGGCTCGAAGCCGCTTTGGGTGCTCGCTTCGGCTTGTAGCTGACTAATTGGGGTCAGACCCCGATGCGCGTCTGAGGCTGCTGGCTGATAATTGGGGTCAGACCCCACTTCAGCTTTGCCTGAGAACCTGCATGGCCCGACTTCCTCGACTTACCGTTGCGCATTACGCCCACCACGTCATACAGCGTGGCAACAACCGACAGACCATCTTTCACGACCAGCGCGACTACGAGCGCATGTTGGAAACCTTGGCGGAGTACGCGGCGAAGTTCGACGTAGCCGTGCATGGCTACGTCCTCATGCCCAACCACTTCCATCTGTTGGCCACGCCAGCTACTTCGGACGGTCTGCCGCTGATGATGCAGGCGGTGGGCCGTAGCTACGTGCGCTGGTTCAACCAGCGCCATGCGCGTACCGGTACGCTTTGGGAAGGGCGCTATCGCTCCACCCTGGTCGAGACAGAGCGCTATTTGATGGCTTGCGTGGTCTACATCGACCTCAATCCCGAGCGTGCGGATTTGGTGCGCAGTGCGGCTGCTTGGCCTTGGTCGAGCTGCGCATCGCACCTTGGCTTGCGCACCGACGCACTGGTAACCCCGCATGCGTTGCAGTGGGCCTTGGGCAATACGCCATTCGCGCGCGAAGCAGCGTACCGGGAACTGCTGCAGGCGGGCATTGGGGAACAGGAGCGCGAGGCCTTGACGGAAGCGACGCTTCGCGGCTGGGCGCTTGGCGGGCATGCATTTGTTGCAGGCTTGCATGTTCACACGGCACGCAGAGCAACCAAGGCTGCCGCCGGGCGCCCCAAACGCGCTCCGAAAAACCAATAAGAAACAGTCCGAAGTCTTTCCTCCACAGGGATCTTTGCTCCTCTTTCTATGTGTCCCTAATTTAGTTTCATAGTGAAAATTAGATAATTAATTGGAATCTGACCCCAATTATTTTTCTTGCGCAGTCATGTTGCATTGCACTAATCTACGCATCCCTGCGAAAAAATGAGGAATGTGCGATGACCACGGCCGCTGAGATTGAGCACCTGAAAGAACATGGCTTGTACGCATCTGCGCACGAGCACGACGCCTGCGGCCTGGGTTTTGTCGCCCACATCAAGGGAGTCAAGCGCCACGACATCGTGACCCAGGCGTTGAAGATTCTGGAGAACATTGACCACCGTGGCGCCGTAGGTGCCGACAAGTTGATGGGCGACGGCGCGGGCATCCTGATCCAGATTCCTGATGCGCTGTACCGCGAGGAGATGGCGCAGTGCGGCATGGCGCCCGATGGCAGTGTGGGCGTCGCCTTGCCACCTTTTGGCGAATACGGCGTTGGCATGATCTTTCTTCCCAAGGAACATGCCTCGCGCCTGGCGTGCCAGCAGGAGATGGAGCGTGCCATCAAGGCCGAAGGCCAGGTGCTGCTGGGCTGGCGCGATGTGCCGGTGAACCGCGACATGCCGATGTCGCCCACGGTGCGGGCCAAAGAGCCCATCTTGCGCCAGGTGTTCATTGGTCGCGGCAACGACGTCATCGTGCAGGATGCACTTGAGCGCAAGCTCTACGTCATCCGCAAGACCGCCAGCGCCGCCATCCAGGCGCTGGGCCTCAAGCACAGCAAAGAGTATTACGTG
>JAUCDU010000004.1:0-24688 GCA_034674825.1 Giesbergeria sp. | reverse complement strand
AATGTCCAGCCTCGCCGCCACGCTCAGCCCGCCCCAAGCCCCCAAGGCCGAATACCGCGTTCTGGGCGCCATCAGCGCGTCGCACATGATCAACGACATGATGCAGTCGCTGATTCTGGCGATGTACCCGATCCTCAAGGGCGACTTCCACTTGAGTTTCGTGCAGATTGGCCTCATCACGCTGACGTACCAGTTGACGGCATCGGTGCTGCAGCCCCTCATTGGGCTGTACACCGACCGGCGCCCGCAGCCGTATTCCTTGCCGTTTGGCATGGCATCGACCTTGTGCGGCCTGGTACTTCTTGCGTATGCGCCGAACTATGCGGTGCTGCTGCTGGCCGCTGCTTTTGTCGGCTTTGGCTCTGCGATTTTTCACCCCGAATCGTCTCGTATCGCGCGCCTGGCTTCTGGCGGGCGCCACGGGTTTGCCCAGTCGGTTTTTCAGGTGGGCGGCAACACAGGCAGTGCGATTGGGCCGTTGCTGGCCGCAGCCGTGATTGCGCCGTTTGGCCAGCGCAGCGTCGCGTGGTTTGGGCTCATCGCGTTGCTGGCCATTGTGTTGCTGGTCCAGGTCAGCCGTTGGTATGCGGCGCACCACCGCGCGGCCGCAGGGGGCAGCGTTCGCGCAGTGCCCACTTCACCGTACCCGCGCAAAGTCGTGCTCTCGGCCATTGGTGTGTTGTTGGTGCTGATTTTTTCAAAGTACTTTTACATTGCGGGCCTGAGCAGCTTTTACACGTTCTATCTGATCGAGAAATTCGGTGTGTCGGTGCAAAGTGCGCAGGTGTACCTTTTCGTCTTTCTGTTTGCCTCGGCTATTGGAACGCTGGCCGGCGGGCCGATCGGCGATCGCATCGGACGCAAGCCGGTGATTTGGGCGTCCATCCTGGGCGTTGCGCCCTTTGCGCTGTTGCTGCCGCATGCCAGTTTGTTCTGGACGACTGCGCTCACCATCGTCATTGGACTGGTGCTGTCCTCGGCGTTTTCGGCCATCCTTGTCTATGCGCAGGAACTCATGCCCGGAAAAATTGGCACGGTGTCGGGCCTGTTCTTCGGGTTTGCCTTTGGCATGGGCGGCATTGGTGCTGCGGTGCTGGGCCTGATGGCCGATCGCACGAGCATCGAGTTTGTTTATCAGGCAATTGCCTACCTGCCGTTGCTCGGCGTGGTGGCAGCGTTTCTTCCCAAAAGCCGAAGACCCGCCGAGTGACGGCGGTTCGCCGGACACCAGGAATTTGTTGCAGGGTTAGAGTCGACCCATCGAGTCGCAAAGCTTCACCGGCTTCCCGTATGCGTTGACCAACGTTGGGCCCACCGCCCTACGAACCCGCATAGTGAGCGCCTGCCATGACAAACGGAATGACGAGTTCCGGGATGAGGTAGCCCAGCCAGACGGCAGTCGGCTTTGGCAGACCGACTTTTGAGATGGACACCAGCCGCCCCGTACCGGCGAGCAGCACGCCCAGGGCAAGCAGGTAGATCAAGAAACCTTGCTGCCGAATCGTGATGGCGGCCCACAAAGCGATGAAGCCGGTTGACAGGTACACGCCGGCCATGAAGCGATGGACATTGTCCAGGCGAGGCTCCGTCGTAGGCTGGCCGAGGTAGAACTGAAGTGAGCCGCCGAACATGGCGATGGCCGCTATGAGGAACAGGCACACCTGCACAACGTGCTGGCTGAGACTGAGGGGCATGTCTGCGGGCATGGTGGGCTTTCGTATTGCTGGGGCCGACGAACAAAGTCAGCGGCCAGCCACGAATCGGTCCAGTTGAATGCCCGGATCACATAGGAACTGGGCCCAGGTCGAAAATTGCGCAAAAATGCCGCTCAAAAAATGCAATGCAATTATTCAGGATGTGCGATTGTCCAGCAATCACTTTTTCTGCTGAGGACGCGGCGCAAGCTGGTCATCAAGCAGGATGACCGAAGTCGACCAGGAGGCAGGCGACGCCCCGTCGAAACCCATTTTCTTGGCGCCCGCCCCGCACCTGATCTTGCGAGCCCGTGAGACGCCTCTAACCTAAGCGCCCGCCCTGGTGCGGCGACGGTACGAGCGAAATGCTTGCAGCACCGAAAGTGCCGTCAAACCCATGATGAGCAACGACAAGGGGCGTGTGAAGAAACTCATGATCAGGTTGGGAATGCTGCCTTGCACCAAGGCCATGGAGCGTGCCAGCTCGCCTTCAGCCATGCTGCCGAGCACCAATCCCAGGACGAGGGGTTCTCGCGGCACGTCGAAGCGCTTCATGGCGTAGCCCAGCATGCCGATGGCCATCATGATCCAGACATCAACCAGGGACATGTTGATCGCATAGGCACCGATCACGCCCAATCCGATCACCAGCGGACCCAGGATGTTGGCGGGTGTCTTGATGAAACTCACGCCATAGCGCGCCACCAGCAGGCCCACCGGTATGAAGAACAGATTCGCAAGGAACATGCTCAGTATGAAGCCGTAGGTGATGCCGCTGCTGTCGGTGAACAGGCCAGGTCCGGGCTTGAGCCCATGAATCATCAAGCCCCCCAACATTACTGCGGAGACCGCGTTGCCCGGGATGCCCAGCGTCAGCATGGGAACCAGTGACCCACCCACCACCGCGTTGTTGGCGGTCTCGGAGGACACCACGCCCTCCGGGTTACCAGTACCAAAGGTTTCCGGCGACTTGGAGACCCGCTTGGCATCGTCGTAGGCCAGAAAGCCCGCAATGCTCGAACCAGCCCCCGGGACAATGCCGACGATGATGCCGATAAGCGTCGAGCGAACCATCAGCATCTTGTACTTGAAGATGTCGAGCATCTGCCGGAACCCGCCCCGTACTTCGGCAACACTGGCTTGGGCGGTGTTTGCCGGGTTGGCCAGGTTGTCGATGATCTCGGGCAACGAATACAGACCGATCAGCGCCACCACCATCGGCAGGCCGTTGAACAATTCAGGGATTCCCATCGCAAACCGGATGTCGCCCGTGAGCGGGTGCATGCCGATGATCGCCAGGAACAGGCCCAGCGTGCCCGAGATGAACCCCTTCATGATGTTGCGCTCCGACAGCGAGGCAATCACCGACACGCCGAACAAGGCGAGCAGGAAATATTCCTGAGAACCGAAGCGCAGTGCCAAAGCCGCCAGAGGCGGCGCGAGGAAAAGCAAGGCGCCATTGCTGACAAAACCGCCAATGGCCGAGCCTGCAGTGGCCAGCGCAATGGCTTTGCTCCCTTGGCCTTTGCGGGTCATGGGGTAGCCGTCGAGCACCGTGCTGCAGTTCGACGGCGTGCCGGGAATATTCAGCAAGATTGCACTGATTGCACCGGCATAGGTCGACGAGCAGTACACGGCGCCCAGCAGCGACAAGCCTTGCACTGGTGACATCGTGAAGGTGACGGGCACCAACAGGGCCACGCCCATGGTGCTGGTCAAGCCGGGGAGTGATCCGATGACGATTCCGAACACCGTGCCAAACACGATCAGCATCAGCGCGACCGGGTCGAGCACCTGAGCCGCCCCTAGTGCAATTCCACTAAATATCGCATCCATGGTTCTTCCTTTGGATTAGTAACCGGCACTATTCAGAAGAGAAGGCCCTGGGGAAGGCGGACACCCATGAATAACACGAACAGCGCATAAATGACTGCCAAAAAGCAGCCCGTGACCGAAGCCATGACAACCGTACGCCGGTTGCCAAACAAGGACATTGCGCCAATCAGAAACACCGCTGTCGCCGAAAAGTAACCGACATAGTCGATGGCGAGCACGTACAGCGAGGTGATCAGAAACACCTTGAAGGCAGGCACCAGGGAAGCGATGACTTCCACGGTTGGAACTGTTTTTGCCTCCATCGGCAACCTGAATTGCTGAAACAGGAAGATCAGCGAGAACAACAACTGCACGCCCATCAGGACGCGTGGGAACTGCGAAGATTCCGCCGGATACCTGAGCGACTGCGCCAACAAGGCTGCTGAAAGCAGCACCATGATCACTGCAAAGGAGCGATCTTTTCTCTGGGAGTAGTGCGTCATGCGCAAAGCCTTTGTTTTTCTGGCAGGCCAAACTTGCCAAGTTTGGTCTGCCGGACGCGGTTCAAATTACTTCTTCAGCAAGTCTTTCAGCTCTTCCACTTCTTTGATGGACGCTTTCACCATTGCTTCGGAATCGGCAGTGCCCATGTACTGAATGACCATGCCAAGCCCCTTGGCTTCTGCGAGAAACGCAGGATCCGTGACAATTTTTTTGCAGGCGCTTTCAAGTTTGGCCAGCCGATCGGCAGGTACGCCCTTGGGTGCGGCCAGGCCCCGCACAGCCATGCCCACCGAGGGGATCGGCTTGCCAAACAGTTTCGTCGCCGTTGGAACTTCAGGCAGCAAGGCAGAAGGCGCTTCGCTGAAGACCACCAGGGCGCGCAACTTGCCCGCTTCAATGTTGGATACCGCCGCGCTCAGCGTTGCTGCAGCCACATCGACCTGACCGCCCAGCAGTGCCGTGATGGCCGGGCCAGACCCGTTGAACGAAATGAAGTTGGTCTGCAAACCCAGGGCCTTGGCCGCCGCGACATGCTGCAACTGCACGTTGCTTTGCGGGCCATCGCCAGCCACGTTGATTTTCTTCTTCTCGTCCATCGCCTGCGCCGCCAGATCCTTGGCGTCTTTGTACGGGCTGTCGGCGCGCACCAGCCAGACGATGGGGTCGACCTGGATATTGCAGATATAGCGGAATTCATCGAGCGCAAAGGGCGTCTCGGGCCGCAGTGCCTTGATGATCACCATGGACGGAAAGCTGGTGGCACCGATGTTGTAGCCGTCGGCGCGGGATTTTGCGATGGCTGTCCAGCCAATCTGGCCGCCGGCACCGGGCTTGTTTTCGACGATCAGGTTTTGTCCCAGCACGGGTGTAGCGTGCTTGGACAACAAGCGCAGCAAGATGTCATTGCCGCCACCGGGTGAGAACGGCACGGTGGCAACGATGGGCTTGCTAGGAAAGTCGGTCTGGGCGTTTGCAGCGGTCAGGGAAGCGGCACAGCAGATCGCAACAACGGTCGTGCGGGCCAGAACTTTGGTTTTCGCAATCATGAATATCTCCTCAGGTAGGACGTGGGAAAAAATCATTGCAGACCGATCTCGCAGAATTGTGAAGTCTGATGGATCTGCAAAAGAAATGACCGATCAGCATTCGACAATCTGGGAAACGTCGATCACGTACATCTGCCGCTCGTTTTCGTGCACCGAGTCAATGCAGACGGTTTTTCCGTCGCGGCTCCATCGGGGGTGCAGGTCGCATCGGTTTTCTTTTTTCAGATTCGGGTCTGCGTAGAAGCTGCCGATGTCGTGGCGGATGTTTTGTTGCGTGTCGTAGAGGAACAGAATCCGCTCGTTGGTGGAAGCGTCCGGGTAGGTGTCGCTCAGCAACCAGCGCGCGTCGACCGGAGAAAACGACATGTGCCCGTTCTCGGTCAGGATGTCTTTGCCAATCACCTCTGCCGGCGTGTCGGTGGCGTCGGTGTAGCGGTGGTAGTGAATGCTTCCCGCGTGCGGTCCCCAGACGATGATGCGGCCATCGGCGCACCACAGGGGGTGGGAAATCTGGTACTCCGATTTTTCGTAGTCGTAGGTGCCCACGGCATTGGGATCGAAGTCGTCCGCCAGCTGCGGCAACGGATGGTCCGAGTCTTCCAGCAAACGCATCTCGGTGCCGTCCGGGTTGGCGGTGATGAGCCTATGCAAGAAGCAGGTCTCATCTTTCACGCGCTCCGTCCAGCGGTGCAGCATCAGGAAACGCGATGAGTCGGGGCTGATTTCAATGTGGCTCACCCAGTGGATCGCCTTTTCCATGGATGGCACAGGGTGGAAATTGCGCAGGTCCGCATAGCTGATCACCAGTTGCGACGCGCCGGTCGCAATGTCCAGGCGGTGTATGCCGTCATCCTGCGGCGCATTGGGCATGGACTCGGGCGCCTGCTCCCACGCATAGCCAATGGTTTCGTGCGTGATGTACAGGCGGCTGTAATTGATGCACAGGGCAAACCGGCTGTCGGGTGCCACCGAATAAATGGGCAGTGGCAGCAGCCGCTGGTTCGCGCTGTCCACGTCGTACACCATCGAGGCGTACCCTGGATAGACGGCGTTGTCGTTGTCTGTGCGGCAGTTGTAGATCAACTGCCGGCCTGGCGCTCCATCGAGCCACTGCAGCTGGCAACCCATTTGCCAGTTCCAAGCGGTGGTTGTCCCCGCGGCATGAAATCGGTCCTGGTCTGCCAAGTCAAAAAAACCAACTTCTGCTTCGAGTTGTGGGGTTAGGTTGGCATCTGCAACCGGGACGCGGTTGGCCAGAACATACTGCCCGGTGCGGTCCCACACGGTCTTGTTGTAATAGCCAAAAAAATGATGCCCTGCACCGCTTCCAAAGCGGCGAATGGGGCAGGGTGAGGTGACGATTTTTCCAGTCATTGACGCGCCTTACAAACGAACAAGAGGGGCAATGCGCAGCACTGAAAATGCACTGCCACATGCGGGGGACCTGGTTCCTGAGGTCACTGTAGCCCCGCCCATGGCATGCAGACAAATGCTATTGTCTTGGTCGGTTATGCGTTATCGATATACCCTGGCAGCCGTGCTCTGCGCTACCAAGGCGGACGGCGTTGGGAGCTTCGTGGCAACCAGAAGAGGGCGGCTGCGCAAGAATTGCTGACCTACACCGACGTACACCGACGTGCATCGAAGCCACGCCGTTCTTATTTTTTCTTGAATGCTAGGAATGACCCGTCCACTTCAATACCGGGAAATAGAAGCCTTTCGGGCGGTCATACAAACTGGCACCACGACTGCTGCAGCGCAACTGATGCACACGACGCAGCCATCGGTCAGTCGATTGCTAGCTCAGATGCAGGCCGCCGCGGGCGTGAAGCTGTTCGGGATGCACAAGGGCCGGTTGCGACCCACGCAAGAGGCCATGGTGCTCTATTCAACGGTCCAGCAGCACTTTGTCGGACGCGAGCTTATCGAGCGCGAGCTGGCGGTGCTCAGGCAGTCGGGAGCGGGCTCGCTGCGTATCGGTTGCACGCCGGCACTGGCGCTCAGCGTCATACCGCCGGTGGTCGGGGAATACCTCAAGCACTACCCGGGTGGGCACCTCAGCATTCAAACTCTTGGGGCGAATGAGCTGCGCGATGGCGTGCTGCACGGCAAATTCGACCTGGTGCTGAGCACCATGGTGCTGGCCACAGAAGCCTTGGATTCGACGGTATTGCACCGGGCGCAAGGCGTGTGTGTGATGCATCCCGACCATCCGCTGGCGCGGCGCGAGAGTCTGCACGTGCAAGATCTACAGGATCAGCTGCTTGTGACCTTGAATGCCAGCGACAGCATCTTCATGCAACTGCAGCAGAAGATGCTGGCCTTTGGCGTGACCCCGGCGGCCACCATAGAAACCAACTATTCGTCCACCATCTGCCGATTGGTGGCCCAGGGTCTGGGTGTGGGCGTGGTGAATCCCTACATGGCTGCGGTGTTTGCCCCGGATCTAAAGATCCTTGCGCTGCAGCCCGAATGCTCTATCGAAGTGGTCCTGGCCTTGCCGCCGCAATATGAGCCATCGGCACGCGTTGACACGTTCACGGCGTTGCTGCGAGCGCAGTTCCTGACTTACTGAGATCCGCGGCACGCGCTGCCTCAGGGCGAGCGAAAGCGCCCGGTATTTCCCAAAGCGCTTGGCAAGCACCCACGCACTGCGAGTTTCCGGCGAGTAGTGCGGTCCGCATCGCCTGCCTCACGCAGCAGGCCTGTTTGCACGGTATCGGCCAAACCAGTAGAAAGGGCTTGTAAGTTGGCGACAGACGAAACCTCGTGGCGTCGCTACACTTTTCTGGACGCTGGCCGACAGCAGTCGACCATCCCCTATTGGCATTCGGAGCCCCACACATGAGCGATCTTTCTCCCTACACCCCTCCCGCTATCTGGCAATGGGACGCGGAAAGCGGCGGCAAGTTCGCCAACATCAACCGGCCCATTTCGGGCGCCACGCACGAAAAAGAGTTGCCGGTGGGCAAGCACCCGCTGCAGCTGTATTCCCTGGCCACGCCCAACGGGGTAAAGGTCACGGTGATGCTGGAGGAGTTGCTGGCGCTGGGCCACAGCGGGGCCGAGTACGACGCCTGGCTGATCCAGATTCAGGAGGGCGCCCAGTTTGGCAGCGGCTTTGTGGCGGTGAACCCCAACTCCAAGATTCCGGCACTGCTGGACCGCAGCGACGCCGCCAACCCGGTGCGTGTGTTTGAGTCCGGCGCCATCCTGCTGTACCTGGCAGAAAAGTTTGGCGCGCTGCTGCCCGCCACTGGCGCAAAGCGCGCCGAGTGCCTGTCGTGGCTGTTCTGGCAGATGGGCAGCGGGCCGTTTCTGGGCGGCGGCTTCGGGCATTTCTATGCCTATGCGCCAGAGAAGTTCGAGTATCCGATCAACCGCTTTGCCATGGAAGTCAAGCGCCAGATGGATGTGCTCGACAAGCGCCTGGCTGAGCACGAATACCTGGCCGGCAGCGAATACACCATTGCCGACATCGCGGTGTGGCCCTGGTACGGCGCACTGGCCAAGGGCCAGCTGTATGAAGCGGGCGAATTTCTGCAGGTGCACGAATACACCCATGTGGTGCGTTGGGCCGACCAGATTGCCAAGCGCCCGGCGGCCCAGCGCGGTCGCATGGTCAACCGGGCCTGGGGCGAGCCTGCCAGCCAGTTGCACGAGCGCCACGATGCCAGCGACTTCGATACCAAGACGCAAGACAAGCTGGCCCCAACCACTTGAGCCCTCCAAAGGACACCGCCATGATCACCTTGTACGACTGCGCAACGGCGCCCAGCCCGCGCCGCGCGCGCATCTTTTTGGCCGAGAAGGGCGTGGCGCACAACACCGTGGCCGTCGATCTGCGCACCGGCGAGCAACTGGGCGAGGCGTTTCGCGCCGTCAACCCGCAGTGCACGGTGCCGGCACTGCGCACCGAATCGGGTCTGGTGCTGGCCGACAACGCGGGCATTGCCGCGTATCTAGAGGCGCAATTTCCCGAGCCGCCGCTGCTGGGCAGCACGCCCGAGGAAAAGGCCGAGGTCGCCAGCTGGAACTGGCGCATGGAGTTCGAGGGTCTGCTGGCCGTTGCCGAAGCGCTGCGCAACAGCGCGCCGGCCATGGCGAATCGCGCGCTGCCCGGCGCGGTGAACTACCCGCAGATACCGGCCCTGGCCGAGCGCGGCCTGGCGCGGGTGGACCAATTTTTCGACACGCTGAACGCGCGGCTCACGGGCCGCAACTTCATTGCGACCGAGCGCTTTTCCGTCGCCGACATCACGGCGGTGGTGGCAGTGGACTTCGCCCGCATCGTGAAACGCAAACCGGGCGAGCAGCACCCTGAGCTGCTGCGCTGGCGCGCCGCGATGGCCGAGCGGCCGTCGATGGCACTGTAGGCACCGCGTCGTTTCGACCATGGCTACGGACAAGACGCTGCTCATCGTCTACCACTCGATGACGGGCGGCACCCGGCAGATGGCCGAAGCGGCCCGCGCGGGAGCGCTGGCGGAAGCGGGCGTGCAGGTGCGCTTGCTGCACGCGGCAGATGCCAGGCCTGCCGATGTCTTGGCGGCAGAGGGCTATTTGTTTGCCACGCCCGAGAACCTGGCCGCCATGAGCGGGCAGTTGAAAGATTTTTTTGACCGCAGCTATTACGCGGTGCTGGAGCGTGTCAACGGCCGGCCTTATGCAAGCCTGATCTGCGCCGGCAGCGACGGCAGCAACGCCGCGCGCCAGGTGGCGCGCATTGCCACCGGCTGGCGCCTGAAGATGGTGGCCGAGCCGCTGATCGTCTGCACCCATGCCCAGACGCCGGAAGCAATTCTGGCGCCCAAGCAGATTGGCGAAGCAGACCTGGAGCGCTGCCGCGCACTGGGTGAGGCGCTGGCCACAGGGCTGGTTCTGGGGGTTTTTTGATTGCGACGGGCTGCATAGAGATCGACGCCAGCGACGCCAACGCGCATCCTCTAGACTTTGCATCGGGCTGTGTCGCCGCGCCAGCGGCAGGGAGAAACGCATGGAATTCCAGGATATTTGCGCAGAGCTTGATTCGCTTGCGCCCGGTCGCGCCAAGGCAGGCGGGGCCAGTCGCCGCACAGTGCTGCACACGGCGCTGGGGCTTGGCTACGCAGCGGCAGCGGGACCGCTGATGGCGCAGACGGCTATCGCCACGTCTGCCGAGGGCCTGGACGCAGGCCCTGTGCACTACGATTCCGATGGGTTCCAGGTGCCCGCGTACCGTGCCCAGCCTGCCGGCAAGCGCGACTTGCCTGTGGTGCTGGTCGTCCAGGAAATTTTTGGCGTGCACGAGCACATTGCCGACGTCTGCCGCCGTTTTGCCAAGCAAGGCTATCTGGCCATTGCCCCAGAGTTGTACGCCCGCCAAGGCAATGCGGCTGAGTACCGCGATATTTCCACGCTCATGGCCGAACTCGTGGCCAAGGTGCCCGATGGGCAGGTGATGGGCGACCTGGACGCAGCGCTCGTCTGGGCCGCACAGCACGGCGGCGACACCTCGCGCGCCGGGGTTACCGGTTTTTGCTGGGGCGGACGCATCACCTGGCTGTATGCAGCGCACGGGCCGGTGAAGGCGGGAGTCGCGTGGTACGGGCGGCTGGAAGGCAAGGCGACGCTGATGACTCCCAAGCATCCGCTTGAGCTCGCGCCGATTCTGCGCGCGCCGGTACTCGGGCTGTACGGCGAGGCGGATACCGGCATTCCGCAGGCCTCGGTTGAGCGTATGCGCACCGCGCTGGCCTCGGGTTCCGCAGCAGCACGAGAATCGCGTATCGTCACCTACCCCGATGCGCCGCACGCGTTTCATTCAGACTACCGGCCGAGCTACCGCCCGGTGCCAGCGCAGGATGGTTGGAAGAGAGCGCTCGATTGGTTCACCGAACATGGCGTGCGTTAAACCGTAGAAATTTCAAGAAAATAGTGCTCCAGGGCACACAATACAAGCGCATATAGCTATGGTTTTGATAGTAATTGTGCTGGCCACATTGGCGGCCGGCATCGGCAGCGTGTGGGTCGCCGCGTGGCTGCTGCGCGCCGGCCTGGGTCGCTCGCAGAGCGAGGGCGTCGGCCCGCAGCATTTGCTCAGCCTGGCCGCAGGTGCCTTGTTGGCAACGGCGTTCATGCACTTGCTCCCCGAGGCATTCGAAAGCACGGCGGGCCCGCAGGTGCTTTTTGCGACCTTGCTGGTCGGTTTGGTCTTTTTCTTTTTGCTCGACAAGGCCGAGCTGTGGCACCACGGCCCCGAGCGTGCGCACGGCGCCGAAGACGCGGCCGAAGGATCGGTGGCGCATGCTGGGCATTCGCATGGCCACGCCCATGCGCACGGCCACGCACACGGCCACGCACACGGAGCCTCCACCAGTCCCGGTCTGGGCGGCTGGACGCTGATCACGGGCGACAGCGTGCATTGCTTCGGCGACGGCGTGTTGATCGCTTCGGCCTTCATCGCCGACGTGCGCCTGGGTCTGGTGGCGGCGCTGTCGGTATTGGCCCACGAGGTGCCGCACCATATGGGCGACCTGGTGGTGCTTGCGCAAAGCAGCACCAGCCGCAATGTGGCCGTGCTCAAGGTCTCGCTGGCTGGAGCCGTGACGGCTTTGGGCGGTGTGCTGGGCTATTTCTTGATCGAGCGGCTCGACTTCGCCCTGCCGTACTTTCTGGTGGTGGCTGCCAGCAGCTTTGTGTACGTGGCGCTGGCGGATCTGATCCCGCAATTGCAGCGGCGCCTGACGGCCCGGCAGACGCTGCACCAGGTGCTGTGGCTGTTTGCCGGCATGGTGCTGGTGACGGTGGTGGGCTACCTGGCCCACCGCCATTGAAGACAAGCGCCCGACACCCTAGGTTCCGATGGCAAACACCGCCGGTGTGTTGCGCCCGGGCGGCTCGGCGCCGCGCCATTGGCGCGCTTGCAGGCTGCGGATGCTGGCGTCGGCGAGGGTAAGGCCACTGGCGACCGCCAGGCGCGTCGTGGGTTGCAGGGTTTGTGCCAGCGCCTGCAGCAAGGCGGCGTTGCGGTAGGGCGTCTCGATGAACAGCTGGGTCTGCCCGGTGCGCAGGGCCAGCGCTTCCAGCGCCGTGATGCGCTGCGCCCGCTCGGCGGCGTCTTGCGGCAGGTAGCCAACGAAAGCGAAGTTCTGACCGTTCAGCCCGCTGGCCGCCAGTGCCAGCAAGAGGGATACCGGCCCGACCAAGGGCACCACCGTCAGGCCCAGTTCGTGCGCCGCGCGCACCACCGAGCTGCCAGGGTCGGCAACGGCGGGCATGCCGGCTTCGCTCAGCAAACCCACGTCGTGCCCGGCCAGGGCAGGCGCGAGCAGGCTGCGGGCGTCGAACTGGGCCGATCCCTTGGCGCCGTGGTCGCCCTTTTTGTGCACGGCGCGCGGCAGTTCGGTGATGCGCTGCTCCTGCAGCGGGCTGGCCAGCGGGTGCAGCGCGTCAATGCGCTTCAAGTAGGCCCGCGCGCTCTTGGCGTTCTCGCAGACCCAGTGCGTGGTGCGGGCGGCGGACGTCAGGGTGCCTGCGGGAAGGGTGTCTTCGAGCGGTGTCTGCACGTTGCAGCCGAAATCAAGCGGCGCTGGCACCAGCAGCAGCCTGCCACGTACATTGCCTGTGCTGTTGCCGCTCATGGCAGCACCAAGCCTGCTGCCCTCAGCATGCGGCAGGTGCGGATCAGCGGCAGGCCGACCAGCGCGGTGGGGTCGTCGCTGACTATGGACTCAAGCAGGGCGATGCCCAGGCCCTCGCTCTTGGCGCTGCCGGCGCAGTCGTAGGGTTGTTCGGCGCGCAGGTAGCGCTCGATGGTGGCGGCGTCGAGGGTACGAAAACGCACTTCCACGGGGGCGATGTCCGCCTGCTCGAAGCCTGTAGCAGGACAAACCACGGCGACGGCGGTCTGGAAGATCACGGTTTGCCCGCTCATTCGCAGCAATTGCTGCGTAGCGCGCACGTGGTCGCCGGGCTTGCCCAGGCTCTCGCCGGCCAGATCGGCCACCTGGTCCGAGCCAATGACAAGGGCGCCCGGATGCTGCGCTGCCACCGCGTGCGCCTTGGCCAGGGCGAGGCGCAAGGCGAGGTCGCGCGGCGACTCGCCGGGCAGGGGCGTTTCGTCGGTGTCGGGGGAAGCAACGGCAAAGGGAAGACGCAGGCGCTCCAGCAGTTCGCGTCGGTAGCGCGAGCTCGAGCCGAGCACCAGCGGGCGGCTCTGGGCGGCGATTTTGGGGGTGGTGTCTGGCATCGCGCGATTCTCTTACACTGCGCGCATGACCAAGGAATACTCCCCCGACCGACTCGACGTGAAGGCCTTCGTGCAGGCATCCGCGCACCTGGCCGGACACGAGTCCCTGCTTACCTACGAGCGCCTGGCCCAGGAAGCCAGGGGCCTGCATCCCGCGCTGCGGGTCGATTGGCAGGCGCAAGGCGAGATGCGCCCCGCCGTGGCGGAAGTCGGCGCGCCGCAGCTGTGGCTGCACCTGACGGTGCACGCCACGTTTCCCATGCAATGCCAGCGCTGCCTCGCACCAGTGGATGTGCCGCTGGACGTCGACCGGTGGTTTCGCTTTGTGCCCGACGAGGCGACGGCCGAAGCGCTGGACGACGATGCCGAAGAAGACCTGCTCGCGCTCAGCCGCGAGTTCTCACTGCACGAGCTGATCGAAGACGAGCTGCTGATGGCGCTGCCCGTGGTGCCACGCCACGAAGTCTGCCCCGAGCCGGTGCCCATGTCAGCGAGCGACGACGATTTCGAGGCGGCCAGTGCCGAGAAGCCCAACCCCTTTGCTGCTCTGGCAGCCCTGCGCCTCGACAAGGACAAGAAGTAGAGGCAGGCCACCGGCGCAAGCTTGCCTGCGTTATAATCATGGGCTTCGCGCGAATCCCCTGGTTGTCTTTGATGGGCTGATCGCGTTTTTACCAACCTATTGAAACCCAGGAGCCGACCATGGCTGTTCAGCAAAACAAAAAGTCCCCTTCCAAGCGCGGCATGCACCGTTCGCACAATGCGCTGGACGTGCCCGGTATTGCACTGGAGCCCACCACGGGCGAAGTGCACCTGCGCCACCACATCAGCCCCAACGGGTTTTACCGTGGGCGCCAGGTTCTGAAGAACAAGTCAGAAGCCTGATCGCCTCGCGCATCAGCGCCGGTCCAAGGCCCGTAGCTACAACCCCTGTAGCGCGGGCCTTTGTTTTGGGTGCTGCGCTTTCCTTTTTCGCCGCTTGAGCGGTAACTGCCCCACCGATTCATGACCACACTGGCAGTCGATTGCATGGGGGGCGACCACGGCCCCCGCGTCACCTTGGCGGCATGCCGCCGCTTCCTTGACTTACATCCCGACGCGCACCTGTTGCTTGTCGGTCTGCCCGACGCGCTGGCAGGGTTTTCGCACGCGCGTGCCAGCGTTGTTCCGGCCAGCGAAGTCGTCTCCATGGACGACCCGATCGAGGTGGCTCTGCGGCGCAAGAAGGATTCGTCCATGCGCGTTGCTATCCAGCAGGTGAAAGACGGCGCAGCCGCCGTAGCCGTCTCGGCCGGCAACACCGGCGCCCTGATGGCGATCGCCCGCTACCTGCTCAAGACGCTCGACGGCATCGACCGGCCCGCCATTGCCTCGCAATTGCCCAACGACAAGGGCGGCGCAACGACCGTGCTGGACCTGGGCGCCAATGTGGACTGTTCGGCCGAGCATTTGTTGCAATTTGCCGTGATGGGCTCGGCGCTGGTCGCCGCGCTGGGCGGCAAGGCCCAGCCCACGGTGGGCTTGCTCAATATTGGCGAAGAAGCCATCAAGGGCAACGAAGTCATCAAGCGCGCGGGCGAGTTGCTGCGCGCGGCCGGCGAGGCCGGCACGCTCAATTTCTACGGCAACGTTGAGGGCAACGACATTTTCAAGGGCACGGCGGATATCGTGGTGTGCGACGGCTTCGTCGGCAACGTGGCGCTCAAGGCCAGCGAAGGCGTGGCCAGCATGATCGTTGGCGGCCTGAAGCAGGAATTCAAGCGCAATCTGCTCACCAAGATGGCGGCCCTGGTTGCCTACCCGGTGCTGGCAGCGCTGATGAAACGCATGGACTACCGGCGCTACAACGGCGCAGCCTTGCTGGGCCTGCGCGGCCTGGTCTTCAAAAGCCACGGCTCTGCCGACGAACTGGCCTTCGAACTGGCTCTGGGCCGCGCGTATGATGCAGCCCGAAACAACCTTTTGGACCGTGTTCGCCAGCGCATCGACAGCGCCGCGCCCTTGCTGCGGCAGGCCGGCGCCGCGCAGGGCGACGATTCTTCGGCGCAAGCCCCTGCACGATGACCCTCTACTCCCGCATTACAGGCACTGGCAGCCATTTGCCGCCACGCCGCATCTCCAACGCCGATCTGGTTGCGCAACTGGCCGCTGGCGGCGTTGAGACGTCCGATCAGTGGATCGTTGAGCGCACCGGCATCTGTGCGCGCCATTTCGCGGCCGACGACGTGCAGTGCAGCGACATGGCGCTGGAGGCATCGCGCCACGCCCTCAAGGCTGCGGGGCGCGATGCAAGCGAGGTGGATTTGATCATTGTCGCCACGTCCACACCGGACATGGTGTTTCCGTCCACCGCCTGCATCCTGCAAAACAAGCTGGGCGCCAATGGCTGCCCGGCGTTCGACGTGCAAGCCGTGTGCAGCGGGTTTGTGTACGCGCTGACCGTGGCCGACGCCATGATTCGCTCCGGCAGCGCCCGCTGCGCGCTGGTGGTCGGGTCCGAGATCTTCAGTCGCCTGCTCGACTTTTCTGACCGCACCACATGCGTGCTGTTTGGCGACGGTGCCGGCGCCGTGGTGCTTGAGGCGTCCGAGACGCCCGGCATCCTGGCAAGCGACCTGCATGCCGACGGCAAGCATGTCGGCATCCTGTGCGTGCCCGGCCATGTTTCGGGCGGCGTCGCCACCGGAAGCCCGCTTCTCACCATGGACGGTCAGGCGGTTTTCAAGCTGGCGGTAGGGGTGCTTGAAAAATCGGCCCGCGCCACGCTGGAAAAAGCTGGCATGGTCGCAACCGACATCGACTGGATGGTGCCGCACCAGGCAAATATCCGCATCATGCAAAGCACGGCGCGCAAGCTGCAGTTGCCGATGGAGAAGGTGGTCGTCACGGTGGATCAGCATGGCAACACCTCGGCCGCTTCGATTCCCCTGGCGCTCGACCATGGCGTCCGATCCGGCCAGGTAAAGCCTGGTCAGACGGTGCTGCTTGAGGGCGTAGGTGGCGGTTTCACCTGGGGTTCGGTACTCCTTAAAATGTAGCTGCTAGCGCTTATCCAGTAAGCGCTGGAGCCTGTTTTGACTATATTTTTTGACATGAATTCTTTTGCATTCGTTTTCCCCGGGCAAGGTTCGCAGGCCGTCGGCATGCTCGACGCCTGGGGCGACCATCCCGCCGTCCTCGGCGCGCTGGCCGAAGCGTCCGATGCGCTGGGCGAGGACCTTGGCAAGCTGATCCATGAGGGCCCCAAAGAGGCGCTGGCCCTCACTACCAATACCCAGCCCGTGATGCTGCTGGCTGGCGTGGCGGCATGGCGCGTCTGGCAAGCTGAAGGCGGAGGGCGGCCCATGGCGGTGGCGGGGCATTCGCTGGGTGAGTATTCCGCGCTGGTCGCGGCAGGCGTCCTCACGCTGGCCCAGGCTGCGCCGCTGGTGCGCCTGCGCGCTGCCGCCATGCAGGAAGCGGTGCCGGTCGGCACCGGCGCCATGGCTGCCATCCTGGGGCTCGATGCTGCGAAAGTAATAGCTGTCTGCGCAGATGTAACAAGCGCTGGCGGCCAAAATGAGCATGAAACAGTCGAGGCGGTCAATTTCAACGACCCCTCGCAGACGGTGATTGCCGGCAGCAAGGCGGCCGTTGAGCGCGCCTGCGAGGCGCTCAAGGCAGCAGGCGCCAAGCGCGCGTTGCCTTTGCCGGTGTCTGCGCCTTTTCATTCCAGCCTGATGCGCCCCGCCGCCGAGAAGCTGCGCGCCGCGCTGGCCGCGACGAACCTGGCCACGCCGCAGATTCCCGTGCTCAACAACATCGACGTCGCAGTGCAGACCGAAGCCGACGCCATTCGCGACGCCCTGTACCGTCAGGCCTTTGGCCCGGTGCGCTGGGTTGAATGCGTGCAGCAGCTCAAGGCCATGGGTGCCACCCATATTGTGGAATGTGGCCCTGGCAAGGTGCTTGCCGGCCTGGTGCGCCGCATCGACCCTGAACTCGTGGGGGCGGCGCTGTTCGATCCCGATTCCCTCAACCAAGTCAAGGAGCTGCTGGTATGAGCGATACACAAGACAACAAGTCGCCTGTGGCGCTGGTGACCGGCGCCTCGCGCGGCATTGGCGCCGCCATCGCGCTGGAGCTGGCCACGCGTGGCTACCGGGTGGTGGGCACTGCAACGTCGCAAGACGGCGCTGATCGCATCGGCGCGGCGCTGTCGGCGCACACCGGCTGCCGCGGTGCGGTGCTGGATGTGAACGACGCGCCGGCGGTGGATGCGCTGATCGACGCCATCGTCAAGGAGCAGGGCGGCCTGCAGGTGCTGGTGAACAATGCCGGCATTACGCGCGACCAGCTTGCCATGCGCATGAAAGACGACGACTGGGACGCCGTGATCGGCACCAACCTGGGCGCGGTGTTTCGCGTCAGCCGCGCGGCCATCCGGCCAATGATGAAGCAGCGCTTTGGCCGCATCATCAGCATCACGAGCGTCGTGGGCGCGTCAGGCAATCCGGGGCAGGCCAACTACGCTGCCGCCAAGGCTGGCGTGGCTGGCATGACGCGTTCCTTGGCGCGTGAGCTGGGCAGCCGGGGCATCACGGTCAACTGCGTGGCGCCAGGCTTTATCGATACCGATATGACTGCGGGCCTGCCCGAAGCGCAGCAAAAAGCGCTGCTCGATCAGATCCCGCTCGGCCGCCTCGGGCAGCCTGCCGAGATTGCACATGCCGTCGCGTACCTGGCTTCGCCGCAGGCCGGGTACGTCACCGGGCAGGAGTTGCATGTCAATGGCGGCATGTATATGTAATTACCGTACATTCGCGCATTTTGCTAGCACAGTCATCGACATCCGAATGTGTCGGCGAACCAGCTAGAATCCCCGATCAATCTACCAACACCCAGAGTGAAACCATGAGCGATATTGAAGCACGTGTCAAAAAAATCATTGCCGAGCAACTCGGCGTGGAAGAGTCCCAGGTCACCAATGAAAAAGCCTTCGTGGCCGATCTCGGTGCCGACTCGCTTGACACGGTCGAACTGGTGATGGCACTGGAAGACGAATTTGGCATCGAGATTCCCGACGAAGACGCCGAGAAGATCACCACGGTGCAAAACGCCATCGACTACGCCACGTCCCATCCCAAGGCTTAAGCGGCGCGCTGCGCCGCCTTGAGTACAGCACAAGGTTTTTCGCATGAGCCGTCGTCGCGTTGTCGTGACCGGCCTGGGTTGCGTCTGTCCCGTGGGAAACACGGTTGCAGACGCCTGGGCCAACCTCCTGGCCGGGAAATCCGGCATCGGCCCCATCAGCAAGTTTGATGCGTCGAACTTCGCCTGCAGGATTGCGGGGGAAGTGCGGGGGTTTGACCTCGAGTCCTATATGAGCGCGAAAGACGCGCGTGCCATGGACTCGTTCATTCATTTCGGCATTGCCGCCGCCGCTCAGGCGGTGCAGGACGCCGGCTTGCCGGTGGGCGAAGCGCTGGACGACGAACTCGCCACCCGCATTGCCTGTGTGATCGGCTCGGGTATCGGCGGTCTGCCGCTGATTGAAAATACCCACGCCGAGCTCGAAGCCCGTGGCCCGCGGCGCATTACGCCGTTTTTCGTGCCAGCATCCATCATCAACATGGTGGCCGGGCATGTGTCCATGCGCTTTGGTTTCAAGGGACCAAACCTGTCTGTAGTCACGGCCTGCACCACCGGCCTGCACTGCATAGGCGAAGGCGGGCGCCTGATCGAATACGGTGATGCGGATATCGTGGTCGCCGGTGGTACCGAGGCCACGGTTTCGCCCTTGGGCATAGGCGGTTTTGCCGCCATGCGCGCGCTTTCCACCCGCAACGACGATCCTCAGGCGGCATCGCGCCCCTGGGACCGGGACCGCGACGGCTTTGTGTTGGGTGAAGGCGCGGGCGTGGTGGTGCTGGAAGAATACGAGCACGCCAAGGCACGTGGCGCCCGCATCTATGCGGAGCTGTGCGGTTTTGGCATGAGCGCCGACGCCGGCCACATGACGGCGCCCAACATGGACGGCCCGCGTCGTGCCATGCTCAATGCGCTGCGGAACGCCGGGATCAATGCCGACGAGGTCAACTATCTCAACGCCCACGGGACCTCCACGCCGCTGGGTGACTTGAATGAGACGCAGGCGATCAAGGCAGCTTTTGGCGAGCACGCGAGCAAGCTGGTGGTCAGCTCTACCAAGTCGATGACGGGCCATCTGTTGGGCGGCGCCGGCGGAATCGAGAGCATTTTCACCATCCTCTCGCTGTACCACCAGAAAATCGCGCCGACCATCAACCTGGACAACCAGGACCCCGAGTGCGACCTGGACTTTTGCGCCAACACGGCACGCGATATGCGGGTTGACATCGCCATGAAGAACAATTTCGGTTTTGGCGGCACCAACGGAACCTTGGTGTTTCGACGCGTCTGACGCGTTGCGAGCGCTCGGCGATCTTTTTACTGCAGCCACCAATTCCATGGGCGCCGGCACCGCGCGCTTTCCCGCGCCTGCGGTGCAGTACCCGCTCGGGCGTAGTCGCGCCCTTGCTGCCTTGCTGGCGCTGCTGCATTTCGCCAGTCTGGTCATTTTGGTGGCGTGGCTCATGCAGGGCGCGGGCGCGGAACGCGCTGCGCTATTGCCGAGCGCACTCCTATGGGCGGCAGCAATGGCACTATCGCTGCGCTTCTGGCAGCGCCTTCCGGTCGGCACACTGGCCTGGGACGGGTCGGTGTGGCAATTGCACCGCCCAGCAGGCGCGCCGGCGGAGCTTGCACTGGGTGAAGTGGTGGTGGTTCAGGCCGATTTTCAGCACCATATGGCCTTGGCTTTCCCGGTCGCGCGCCCGGCAGTCTGGTTGCTCGTTGAGCAGCGGCGCGATCCCCTTCTTTGGCTCGATTTGCGCCGTGCGGTATATTCGCGGCCCAGCGCTGGTGCGCCTGAACCTGCAGGCGGCCAGCCTGAAGGGCCTTCCTCCTGATCGTTTCGGATCCATCTGCAGGCCGCCATGTCCGAGCCGCTTGCGCCCGCATCATTCATGACCGATTCCACTCCCGTTGTCCCTGCCGAGCCGCGCGCGCCCGACGCTGATTTTCAGCTCGTGCAGCGCACGGTGGCAGGCGACCAGCGCGCGTTCGAGTTGCTTGTGATCAAGTATCAGCGCCGCATCGAGCGTCTCATTGGTCGCATGGTGCGCGACACCGATCTGGTGCCCGATATCGCCCAGGAGACTTTCATTCGCGCTTATCGGGCGCTGCACCAGTTTCGGGGCGAGGCGCAGTTCTATACGTGGCTGTACCGTATTGCGGTGAATACCGCCAAGAAGGCCCTGCTCGACCTCAAGCGCAATCCGGTGGTTTATTACGGTGCCGCCCCCGGCAACGACGAAGAAGATGAAACTTCCCGGCCGCGCCACGAACCAAGCACAGATGAAACCCCGGAAACAGTGCTCGCCGCGCAAGAAATCGCGCAGGCAGTGAACGCTGCCATGGAGGCCTTGCCGGCCGATTTGCGCCAGGCGGTGACGTTGCGGGAAATCGAAGGCCTGAGCTATGAAGAAATTGCTGAGGCCATGAATTGCCCGATTGGCACGGTGCGCTCGCGCATCTTCCGGGCGCGTGAATCGATTTCGGCACGCGTGCGTCCGATGCTGGAAAACCAGACGGGCAAGCGCTGGTAGGTGGGGCAATGGCAATCAAGCAGGTGGACACCATGGAATGTGAACAAAGGGAACAAGAGCTACTCTCGGCGCTTGCCGACGGTGAGCTGCAAGGTGCTGAACTGGCAGAAGCCTTGGCTCTGTGCAAACAGGACAGCGCTTTGGTCCATTGGCGCGACTACCATCTGATTGGCGATGTGTTGCGCTCAGCCGAGCTCGCGCGTGCCAGCAACGGTACCCAGCTTTTGCAGCAGGTGCGCCATGCCATCGCCGAGGAAGCCACTGCACCAGTGATGGCGGCCAGCCAGGCCAATGTGCCGGCGCCTGCGGCCAACGACGCCCTGTTTCGCTGGAAGATGGTGGCTGGGTTTGCATCGCTCGCAGCGGTGGCAGCCATCGGCTGGAATTCCCTCTCGGCGTTGCAGGGCGATGCGCCCCAGGGCGCGCAATTTGCCGCTGCCCAGCCTGCTTTGGCCGGTCCTGCTGCCGGTACCGCGCAGACGGAGCTTGCCCAGGCTGGTCCGCAAGTGATGATTCGCGACCCGCGACTGGATGAATTGCTGGCCGCCCACAAACAGTTCGGCGGGGCGACCGCTCTCCAGATGCCTGCAGGTTTCTTGCGCAATGCCACGTTTGAGGCTCCGCAGCGCTGAGCGCAGGCGGTCGGCACCGCGCCGCACGCGTGGCGCTGCCCTGTGCCTGGCGGGTGCGCTGTTCCTGAGCGCAGGAGCCTTTGCCGCCGACTCAGAGCCACCTGCAGAGGCTTTGCCGACCGACGTGGCAGGCTGGATTGCCCGCTTCCAGAGGGCGGCACTGGAACGCAATTACACCGGCACGTTCGTCGTCACCACAGACAGCGGAACCTCCAGCGGCTCGCGCATCTGGCATGCAAGGCAGGACGATCGGCACATCGAGCGTATCGAAGCGCTGGACGGCCCCCCGCGCACCATCTTCCGGCGCAATGGGCAGATGCGCACGTTCCTGCACACCACGCACACAGCGGTTACCGAGCCCTTGGTCAGCACCGCACCGTTTGCGAGTGCAGTGCCGGAGCTGGCTCGCAAGCTCGATCTTTTGTACCGGGCAGAGCGGCAGGGACGCGAGCGCGTGGCAGGGCACGAAGCCGACGTGGTATTGCTGCAACCGCGCGACGGCCTGCGCTTTGGCTATCGGTTGTGGAGCGAGGCCCGCTCGGGCCTTGTGCTGCGCTTGCAAACGGTGCAAGCCGACGGACGGGTGCGCGAGCAGGCGAGCTTTCTCCAGCTGGACCTTGATGCACCGGTATCGCTCGACGAAATTTCCCGTGCCATGGAGGATCTGTCGGGCTACCGCAGTCTGAGCGTGGTCCCCGCACGCACGGTGCAAGACGCCGAACGTGTCTGGATCTTGCGCAAACCAGTGTCCGGCTTTGTGTTGCAGGGTTGCCAAATGCCCCAGACACGGCCGAACACGATGCAGTGCAGTTATTCGGACGGGCTGGCCAGCGTGTCCTTGTTCTTTGAATCCACGTCCCGTGGCAATACTGCACCGGTGGTGGCCCGTTGGTCTGCCGGCGCCACGCAGGCATTGGCCCGACCGCTTGACGCGACGACATGGCTCACCGCCGTCGGCGAGGTGCCTGCCACCACGCTGGGGCTGTTTGCCGAGCGCCTGGTGCGCCAGCGCTGAAGTTCGAACCGACGACGGAACCAATTGTGCTGGCGCGTTTCTGAAGTTACATGCGCGCACGGCATTGCCGAGAACGCAAACATACAAGCAAGCAAACAGAAAGGCCAAGCACCATGAATTTCCAATGGACGAAGTTGAACGCGTGGACCGCGACGGGTCTGCTGGCGGTTGCCGGTGTGATGGGGGTTGGCACTGCCAGCCTTTCACCCCTGCAGGCGCAGGCACAGGTGGCGAGCGTACGCGGCTTGCCAGACTTTACCGATCTGGTCGAGCAGGTCGGCCCTTCAGTGGTCAACATCCGCACGCTCGAAAAAGTGTCGGCACGCAACATGTCGGGCGGTATGGACGAGGACATGCTGGAGTTCTTCAAGCGCTTTGGTTTGCCCATTCCCAATATGCCGAAGAGCCAACGTCCAAATCCCCGCCAGCAGCAGCCAGATGAAGAGCAGCCGCGCGGTCTGGGCTCGGGATTTATCCTGAGTTCCGATGGGTATGTCATGACCAACGCCCATGTCGTCGAGGGCGCGGATGAAGTGATGGTCACCCTGACCGATCAGCGCGAGTTCAAGGCCAAGATCATTGGCTACGACAAGCGCAGCGACGTGGCGGTGGTGAAGATCGATGCGACCGGCCTGCCAGCTGTAAAAATAGGGGATGTCAGTCGTTTGCGTGTGGGCGAATGGGTCATGGCGATCGGCTCGCCGTTCGGCCTGGAAAACACGGTCACGGCGGGCATCGTCAGTGCCAAGCAGCGCGACACCGGCGACTACCTGCCATTTATTCAGACAGACGTAGCGATCAACCCGGGAAATTCTGGCGGCCCGCTGATCAACATGCGCGGCGAGGTGGTCGGCATCAACAGCCAGATCTATTCGCGCTCGGGCGGCTTCATGGGCATTTCGTTCTCGATTCCGATCGACGAGGCGATCCGCGTGAGCGACCAACTGCGTGCCACTGGCCGCGTGACGCGCGGGCGCATCGGCGTGCAGATTGGCACGGTCTCCAAGGACGTCGCGGAGTCGCTCGGGCTGCCCAAGCAGCAAGGCGCGCTGGTCACGGGCGTGGAAGCGGGCGCACCGGCCGACAAGGCAGGCGTGGAGGCAGGCGACGTGATCACGCGCTTCGATGGCAAAGCGGTAGACCGCATCTCTGATTTGCCGCGTATGGTGGGGAACACCAAGCCCGGAACGCGCAGCACCATCACCGTGTTCCGGCGTGGCCAGACCAAGGAGCTTGCGGTGACGGTGGCAGAGATTGAACCCGACAAGAGCGAGGCCAGTGCAAGTCCTGGTGAGCCGAAGGCAAAGGCCTCGCCAGCCGCGCAGAAGCTCGGCCTGGTGGTTTCTGCATTGAGCGATGCACAACGCCAGAAGCTCAAGATCAAAGGTGGCGTGCGGGTCGATGCCGCGACCGACGCCGCCGCGCGTGCCGGTCTGCGTGAAGGCGATGTGATTCTGGCGGTCGCCAACACCGATGTGGCCAGCCTGAAGGACTTTGAGGCGGCGCTGAGTCAGGCCGACAAGAGCAAGGCCATCAACGTGCGCTACCGCCGCGGAGACTGGGAGCAGTACGCCCTGATTCGCCCGGCGCGCTGAATTACGGGGTGCGTGCAGGCTTTTGCCTACAATATGCCCCCAAGCATGAGTGCCTGTCACAGGGCGCGTCCTTGAAAGCGACGCGCCCTTTTTTATGCGTGCCACGCCGCTCGCGCGTCTTCAAACCCTGTCTGTAGATGAACCACATCCGTAATTTTTCGATCATTGCGCACATTGATCATGGCAAGTCCACGCTGGCAGATCGACTGATCCAGCGCTGCGGCGGCCTGACCAAACGAAAGATGGAGGCGCAGGTGCTCGATTCGATGGAAATCGAGAAGGAGCGTGGCATCACCATCAAGGCGCAAACCGCGGCGCTGCAGTACACGGCGCAGGATGGAAAGGTCTACAACCTGAACCTGATCGACACGCCCGGTCATGTGGACTTTTCCTACGAAGTAAGCCGCTCGCTTTCGGCCTGCGAAGGAGCACTCCTGGTGGTCGATGCCTCGCAGGGCGTGGAAGCGCAGACCGTGGCCAACTGCTACAC
>JAUCDU010000003.1:0-28204 GCA_034674825.1 Giesbergeria sp. | reverse complement strand
AGCGGGCCGCTCTGGCCCCAGCCGGTCATGCGGCCGTAAACGATGCGCGGGTTGATCTGTGCACACTCCGCCGGTCCAAGCTTTAGACGCTCCATCACGCCGGGGCGGTTGCCTTCAATCAGTGCGTCGGCCTGGGCCACCAGAGCCAGCGCTTCGGCCCGCGCCGCCTCCTGCTTGAGGTCGAGCAGCAGCACCGTTTTGCCGCGCCGCAGGGGGTTGTCGCCGCTGCCACCGAGCTGCGCTGCGACGGCGCCTTGCTGCGGCCGGGCGATCACTGTCACCTCGGCCCCCATGTCGGCCAGCATGCGCGCAGCCAGCGGGCCTGGGCCTATGCCTTCAAATTCGATGACGCGGATGCCATGCAAGGGAGCGATCATGGGAGCGGGTTCCTCAAGGCGTTGAACTGGCAGCCATTTTGGCAGGGCCACTGGATCTGACCAGCGCGCCAGCGACAGCCGCGTGTGCATGGTGCGGCACGAATGAAACCGTAGGGCTCATGCTCCCAGAGGCTTCCGCGTTGGTGGCGCGTGAGTACTCAAGCAGCGGCCGAATATGTGCATTCCTTGGGCTTTCCCCTCTCTCCCTCACTGGGAAAACCGTACCACCATCGCATAATTTCACGCTTGCCCCCTCGCAGAAAGAAGTCCCATGCTCCGACGCCCCGCCAGGATTGCTCTGGCCGCCTGGCTGGTTTACGCCCTTCCGAGCCTCGCCGCTGTGCCCGCTGGCGGCGCTGCCGAGATCGTCAGTTTGCAAGGCCAGGGCGACCAGCGCGGCGCCAATGTGACCGAATGGAGTCCGGCGCGGCAGGCGCAGGTGCTGGCGGCAGGGGATTTCGTGCGCACCCGCGAATCGGCCCGGATGGCGTTGGTGTTTGCCGATGAAACCCAGTTGCGGCTGCACCAGAACACGGTGCTGCAGGTCAAGGCCATTGCCACCCCGGGGCAAGCCGTCACGACGTTGCGTCTGGACGCAGGCCGTGCCTGGACGCAAACGCGCCGGCCAGCCGGCAGCACGCTGCAAATGGAGACGCCCGCCGCCACGGCGGCGATCCGCGGCACCGACTGGGACATTCGCGTCGCGCCGGATGGCCGCACCATGCTGACAGTGCTCTCGGGCACGGTGGATTTCGGCAACGAACAAGGGCGCATCGCCGTCGGTGCCAACGAAGCCGCTTACGCCGAAGTGGGCAAAGCACCGATCAAGCTGGTGCTCGGGCAGCCACGCGACCGTGTGCAATGGGTCAACGCGCTGCAGGCCGATCCTCTGCCGCATCTGGCCGCTGCGCCCCTGCCTGCAGCGCTTGAGCCGGTGCGCGCCGCGCTCGCTGCCGACGACGTGGATGCCGCACGCACCGCGCTACAGCAGGCACGCGCAAGCGCACCGGCGCAGTGGACTACGGTAATGGCAGCCGCCATCGCCTTGCAAGCCGGCGAACAGAGCAGTGCCCGCGCGCTGCTTGCACCCCAGCTGCAAGGCCCGGCGCCCATTCCCGCGTGGCTGATGCAGTCCGACCTGCTGCTGATCGACGGCGAAGGCATGGACGCGATCGACACGCTGCAGCGAGGTTTGCAGCAATGGCCGGCCCACCCGGCCCTGCTGGCACAACTGGCGCGCGCCCAGCTGCTGACCGACCGCGTGCCCGAGGCCGAGGTCACCTTGGCCGCGGCGCAGGGTGTGGCCAGCCCTGAGCTGGCCCTTGCCCGGGCCGCGCTGGCGCGCCGCCAGGGCGACGCCCCGGCCACCCTGGCTGCATACACCGACGCCACAACGCTGGCGCCGCAAGACGCACGCGGCTGGTTGGGGCTGGGCAGCGTGTACACCGAGCGCGAGAACACGCAGCCGGCGCGCGAGAATTTGCAGCAGGCGCTGGCGCTGGACCCGCATGCCGCAGGTGCGCAGGGTGAACGCGGCACGCTGGAAACCTTTGCCAATCGCTTCGCCGACGCCGAAGCTGCCTTCACCAGCGCGCTGGACGAGCATCCCGCCGACTACGTGGCGCTCACCGGCCTGGGTCTGTTGCGACTCAAGCAGGGACAACCACAAGCCGCACTCGATGCGTTCCTGCGCGCGGGCGTGATGGAGCCGCGCTACGCCCGCACCCGTACCTGGACCGCCGTCGCCTACTACCAGCTGGGCCGCCACCAGGACGCCATCACCACGCTGCAGCAAGCCAGCGCACTGGACGACAAAGACCCGATCCCCTACATGCTGCTGGCGCAGATCTACACCGACCTGTTCCAGCCGGGCGAGGCCGTGCAGGCAGCGCGCGCCGCTGTGACGCGCATGCCGTACCTGAAATCGCTCAACCAGCTTTCCAACGACCAGAAGGGCAGTGCCAACCTCGGCGCGTCGCTCGCCTTTTTTGGCATGGAAGACTGGGCGATGGAGCTGGCGCAGCAGAGTTTTTCGCCCTATTGGGGCGCAAGCCATCTGTTCTTGGCCGACCGCTATCCGGGCGAATTCAACAAGAACTCGGCGCTGTTTCAGGGCTTTCTGACCGACCCGATGGCGTTTGGTGCCAGCCAGCGCTTCTCGTCGCTGCTGCAACGGCCGGGCAGCCATGGAATCGTGGACGCTTGGTATGAGAAAGAGCTGTCCACACTGAACGCACCGGCCGTCACGCTCAACGGCATGGACAACCGGCAGGTGCCCGTGTCGTGGTTCTTGAAAGCGCAAAAGGCACGGTTTCAGAACCTGCCCATCGCGGTAGGAGAAGACGATGCTGCGACCTCGTTCGACACCACCGGTCTGGCGAACATCAACGCCGATGTGCTGACCCTTGGCTTGGGAATGCAACCGAATGAGCGGCTCAATCTGTTTGCCTATGGCAACCACATCGACACCCAACTGGGCGCGCGCAACCTGTTTGCGTCGCAGGCGTCTCAAAACAAGCAGCAAGGGGTGTTCGGGTTGTCGTATAGGTGGAGCCCCACGGAACACACCTGGATCAAGATCGGCCGCACTCTGGACGCGGTGGATCAAGCCAATTTCCCCGTCAGGTTTCAACTGCCGTCCGCCGATGGCGAAGGCGCGCGTTCGGCTGCCGTTCGCAACGCACTCACCGACCTGCAGCTGCGCCACAGCGTGGACCCTGCACCAGGCGAGCGCTGGAGCATCGCGCTGGAACACTCCACGGAGAAAACAGGTTTTTCAAGCGCCACTTTGGGGACGCTTCGCGTCACAACCGGCACGGGACAAACCTTTTCGGACACCGGCGTGATAACCGACCTGAGCGCCTTCAGGCGTAGGTACACGGGCCTGACCTTGGATGGCCATAAGCAATTCAGCACCGCCCTGACCGTTGACGGGGCTTTGGCAATGCAGGAAATGGGCATTGACCTCGCTCGCTCGTCTGCTGTGGTTCTTTTTGATTCTGGTATGGGGAACAACAGCGACGTCAGGGTCAAAGGCACCGAACACGCCCTCACACCCCGCTTGGGGGTGGTGCTGAAACCCGCACCCGGCAGCACGCTGCGCCTGGCCTATCAGGACTGGCTGCGTCCCTTGAGCGCATCCACGTTGACCCGCATCGAAACGGCTGGCATCGCCGTCGAGGACCGTCTGGTGGCCGCCGGTGGCCGCCACAAACGCCTGGTCGCCCAGTGGAGTCAGGAACTGGGCAGCAGCACGTTTGTGAGTGTCCAGGCCGGCCACTTGCACGTGCGCAACTACGGAAAGCTGGGCGTGGATCTGGGCACTCCAAGCCTGCTCTTTCTTCAGGAGCTGCGCACCTCGCCCATCGTCAATCTGTCGACGGTCGACATTCTGGAAGACACACCCACCTACGATGCTGGCACGCTGCACACGCTTGCGGCGGGCGTCAACCACATGGTGAGCAAGCGCTGGTCGCTGTACGGCAAATACCACTACCAACACAGCGAAACCGACCATGCGCCCAACGCGGCATCGGCCATGAGCAGGACGCACTTCATTCCTTACATCCCGCGCCACACGCTGGTGCTGGGGACCACCTGGGCGACCAGCGCGCGGGTGTACTTGAGCGGGCGAGCGGTGTACCGGTCCGAACGCTTCGAGGACCAGAACAACCTCACACGGCGCTCGCCGGGCTGGAGCCTGGACCTTATAGGTTTTTGGGAAACGCAGGACAAGCACTGGACGATTGGCGTGGCCGCACTCAACTTGTTCGGCCCGAAATCCCAGCGCCAGAAGGCCCACTACGTAATCAATGCGCGCTACCGGTTTTAGCCGGCTTGCGCTGGCCCTCGTTGCCGCCTTGCTGGCGCTGCTGCTGGTCGGCGCGGCGTCGCTCACCCGTCCCTGGCACGCGCTGGAGTTCAAAACCTTTGACCTCTGGACTTCGCTGGCGGCGCCGCACCGCAGCAGCTTGCCAGTGGTGCTGCTCGCCATCGACGAGCCCACGTTCCAAGAGGTGCAGCAACGCTGGCCGTTCCCGCGCAGCCTGCACGCGCGTCTGCTCGATCGCCTGCGCGAGGACGGCGCAGCCGCAGTGGGCTTTGACGTGGTGTTTGCCGACCCGGGTGCGCCCGAGCAAGATGCTGCGTTCACAGAGGCGCTGGCAGACGCTACGGCTGCGGGTGTGCCAGTGGTGCTAGCGTCTACGCGCGAAAAGGTCGAGAGCGCCAGCGCGACGCTCTGGACCGATGTGCTGCCGCTGCCAGCCTTCGTCGCAGCCGGTGCCCGGTACGGAAACGCCGGAGTGCAACCTGACGACGATTTCGTGGTGCGCCGCATGCCGCAAAGCGAGCGCAGTTTTTCTGCGGCGCTGGCCCGCGCTATCTCGCCGCACGCAGCTTTCAAGACGACCGACCTCATCGCCTACCGCGGCCCGCGCGGCAGCTTTGACACGCGCTCGTACTACCAGGCGCTGGAACCCGGGCTGCTGCCCGAAGGTTTCTTTCGCGGCAAGGTGGTGCTGATTGGCCGCTCTGCGCTGACCGCCAGCGAGCTGCAATACAGCCAGGCCGATCTCTTCAACTCGCCTTTTGCTGCCCTGGGTGGCGAGCGTCTGTTTCCAGGCGTAGAGCTGCAGGCCACGCTGCTCGACAACCTGGCCAGCGGCGACGGCCTGCGCCTCGCACCCGAGGCCTGGTCGTTGGCGCTGGTACTGCTCGCACTCGTCCTGTTGCTGCCCGTGAGCTTGCGCTGGCACCCCGGCGCAGTGGCCTTGCTGGCGGCAGGTCTCGTCGGCGCCATGGCCTTGCTTTCCTGGGTGCTGTTTCTCAAGGCCGGGCGCTGGCTGCCGCCGCTGTGGCCCATGACCGCTACCGGCGCGATCTACGGTGCCAGCGCGCTGGCGGGCTACGCCCAAGCGCGCCAACGCGCGCGCCAGACCCGCGCCATGTTCTCGCAGTACGTGCCGGCCGAGGTGGTCTCGCGCCTTATCGCAGAACCTGAGCTGCTGCGCCTGGGTGGTGAAGCGCGCGAAATCACGCTGCTGTTCACCGATCTGGCGGGGTTCACCACCCTCTCGGAGCAGCTCAGCGCCGAGCAGACCGTGGAGCTGCTGAGCCTGTACTTTGGCGCCATGGCACCGCTCGTGCATGCCAGCGGCGGCACCCTCGACAAATACATTGGCGATGCGCTAATGGCCTTTTGGGGCGCGCCCTTGGCGGACGCCGACCACGCCGAGCACGCAGTGCGCGCTGCGATTGCCATGCAGCAGGCCATGCCCGCCCTGTGCCAGGAACTCGAGCGCCGCGGCCTGCCGCCGATTGCCATGCGCATCGGCCTGCACACAGGGCGCGTGGTGGTGGGCAATGTGGGCTCGGCCGAGCGCTTCTCGTACACCGCCATTGGCGACGCGGTGAACCTGGCGGCGCGCCTGGAGGGCGCGAACAAGGCCTTTGGCACCGGCATTTTGCTCTCGGCCGCCACCGCGGCCTTACTGCCGGCAAGCATTGGCCTGCGCGCGCTGGACGAGGTCAAAGTCAAAGGCAAAAGCGCGTCGGTGCGGGTCTACACGCCGTGCGTGGATGCCGCCTTGTGCCAGCTCTCGGCCGCAACGCTGGACGCGTTTGTACAGCGCGACTGGAACCGGGCGCGGGCCGGATTGCAGGCGCAGTTGCGTGCGATCCCCGACGACCCGGCCACCCGGCGGCTTCTCGAGCGCCTGGAGGCGGCGTGCGCGTTGCCCCAAGAGGCGCCCTGGTCAGCGCCGGTGTCGCTCGACAAGCTCTAGGAGCGCCGTTGCATCGCTATTTGTTGAATAGCGAACATCTGTTTATTCATAAGCGCCAAGCGGCACTTTCTCTCATATTTTTTCCTGGCTTCAATGCCGCGTTCGCTTCTTGCGCCGCCAGGAACGCCACTGCCGCCCCATCGCCTGGCTGAGCAAGGCGCCTGCCAGCATGCCCACCACCACAGGAACACCGGGCTCTGGCACGGGCCGAACGGGCATGACATGCGGCGGCGACAGCGCCGGCACAGGGTGCGTTGACACCGCGTCGGTCCCTTCGGAAGCCAGCTTTGCCGTGGCCTGGGTGGCCTGCACGGCCGCGCGCCCCGCCTGTCCACCCCGGTCGTCCGAGTACGCCTTGGTGAACTCGGCGCCGAGCAAGAAAATTTGCGCTGCGTAGTACACCCAGGCCAGCAATACCACCAACGAGCCCGCCGCCTGAAACGACTCGCCAACGCCGCTCTTGCCCAGATACAGGCCGATGAGAAATTTGCCGGCCTCCAGCAACACCGCCGTCACCGCGCCGCCCACCCAGACATCGCGCCAGGCGATGTGCACCGAAGGCATGTATTTGAAAATCATCGCGAACAGGACGGTTGTGATGCCGACGGAGAGTGCCATGTTCACGCCCTGCAGCAGCACCTCCCACCCGGGCATCAAGGCGCCCGCCCAAGTGCCGAAGGCCGAAATGCCGGCGCTGAGCACAGTGGACACCATCATCAAGAACGCCAGCCCCAGAATCAGGCCAAACGAGAGCACCCGTGCGCGCAGCACCGCCCAGACGCCGCTGGGCTTGAGCTTGTCGGGCACATGCCAGATGCGGTCGAGCGCGCTTTGCAGCTCGGCGAACACCGTCGTTGCACCGACGAGCAGCACCACCACGCTGATGCTGCCCGCCACCAGCCCGCGCTCGGGCTCGCTCGCGCTCTTGATGATCCCTTGGACGACCAGGGCGCCCTCGCGTCCGATCAAGCCCTGCAGCTGCGCCACGATTTCGCCCTGCACCGCGTCGCGGCCAAAAATGGCGCCGGCCACCGCGATCACGATGACCAGCAGCGGCGCCAGCGAAAACACGGTGTAGTACGAAATGGCCGCGCCCATGCTGGGCGCGAAATCGTCGATCCAGCCGTTGACGGCGCGCTTGCAGAGTTCAAACAGGTGGGCGGGGCGCATGCAACAAGCTCGTATCAAGATGAAGCGCCATGTTCCCCCGGCATGCTGCAAGGCTTGCAGGGAGCGCAGCGCAAGGCTACGTAGGCCAAAGCCGACAAGCATAAAAAAGCCCGCGCGCGGCGGGCTCTTGCAGGAGGCGGAGCGCTTACTTGGCTGCCACCACGCGCACCATGTCCAGGCACTTGTTCGAGTAGCCCCACTCGTTGTCGTACCAGGAAACGATCTTGACGAAGGTGTCGTCCAGCGCAATGCCGGCTTCGGCATCGAACACGCTGGTGCAGGTCTCACCGATGAAGTCGGTGGCCACCACCTTGTCTTCGGTGTAGCCAAGGATGCCCTTGAGCGCACCTTGCGACTGCGCCTTCATCTCGGCGCAGATTTCCTTGTAGGTGGCGGGCTTTTCCAGCTCCACCGTCAGGTCGACCACCGACACGTTGGACGTCGGCACGCGAAAGCTCATGCCGGTGAGCTTCTTGTTGAGTTCTGGAATCACCACGCCCACCGCCTTGGCCGCGCCAGTGCTGCTGGGGATGATGTTTTCCAGAATGCCGCGACCACCGCGCCAATCCTTGTTGCTCGGGCCGTCCACGGTTTTCTGCGTGGCGGTGGCAGCGTGCACCGTGGTCATCAGGCCGCGCTTGATGCCCCACTTGTCGTTCAACACCTTGGCCACGGGTGCCAGGCAGTTGGTGGTGCAGCTGGCGTTGCTGATGATGGCCTGGCCGGCGTAGGTCTTGCAGTTCACACCGTGCACGAACATCGGCGTGTCGTCCTTCGACGGCGCCGACATGATGACCTTTTTGGCGCCTGCATCGAGGTGCTTTTGCGCGGTTTCCTTGGTCAGGAACAGGCCCGTGGCTTCAATGACGATGTCGGCGCCGGCTTCGTTCCACTTCAAGGCTGCCGGGTCGCGCTCCTGCGTCAACCGGATCTTCTTGCCGTTGACGATGAGGTTGCTGCCTTCGACCGATACCTCGCCCTCGAAGCGGCCGTGCACGCTGTCGTACTTGAGCATGTAGGCCAGATATTCGGGCTCCAGCAGGTCGTTGATCGCCACGACCTCGATGTCAGAAAAATTCTGCACCGCGGCGCGGAACACCATGCGGCCGATGCGGCCGAAGCCGTTGATACCAATCTTGATCGCCATAGCTCAGTCTCTCCAGGGTGGGATTGCCAAAAATTCGTTTGCGCTGTGCTTACTTCCGCTTGAGCGCCGCCTGCACCGTGGCAGCGACGTTCTCTTCGGTGAAACCGAAATGCTTGAACAGCACCGGCGCGGGGGCCGATTCGCCGTAGGTGTCGATGCCGACGACTGCGGCGCAGCCGTACTTCCACCAGCCGTCCGTCACGCCCATTTCCACCGCAATGCGCGGGATGCCGGCGGGCAGCACGGCTTTCTTGTATTTGGCCTCTTCGCGGTCGAAGGTGGTGGTGCTGGGCATGGAGACCACACGCACGGCAATCTTTTTGTCGGCCAGCAAGCGCTGCGCCTTGAGCGCCAGCTGCACTTCGGAACCGGTCGCAATGATGACGGCCTGGGCTTTCTTCTTCAGGCCCACGTCGGCGGGCTCGGACAGCACATAAGCGCCACGCGAGATATTGCCCAGGTCGCGCTTGGGGGCGTACGGAAGGTTCTGGCGGCTCAACAGCAACGCGGTCGGCTTGTTGCGGTTCGAGAGCGCGACGCCCCAGGCCACGGTGGTTTCCGCCGTATCGGCCGGGCGCCACACATCCAGATTGGGTATGAGACGCAGGCTGGCAGCGTGCTCGATCGACTGGTGCGTCGGGCCGTCTTCACCCAGGCCAATCGAGTCGTGCGTGAACACATGGATCACGCGCTGCTTCATCAGCGCCGCCATGCGAATCGCGTTGCGGCTGTAGTCGCTGAAGGTGAGGAAGGTGCCGCCATACGGGATGAAGCCGCCGTGCAGCGCGATGCCGTTCATGACAGCCGCCATGCCGAACTCGCGCACGCCGTAGTTGATGTGGCGGCCGATATGGCCGTCCTCGGTCTTTACGACCGCGCCCTTGGCGTCCATGCGCAGCGCTGGGGTGGACTTGGTGTTGGTCAGGTTGGAGCCGGTCAGGTCGGCGCTGCCGCCCAGCATTTCGGGCAGCTTGGCAGTGAAGGCTTCCAGCGCCAGCTGGCTCGCCTTGCGGCTGGCCACGGTTTCGCCCTTGGTGTGCGCGTCGATCACGGCGTCGACCGCGGTCTGTGCGAAATGCTGGGGCAGGTCGCCTGCCATGCGGCGTTCGAACTCTGCTGCCAGTTCCGGGAAGGCCGCGCGGTAGGCGGCAAAGCGCTGGTTCCACTCGGCCTGTGTCTTGGCGCCAGCGGCGTCGGCATTCCAGTCGGCGTACACCTCGGCCGGCACTTCAAACGGCGCGTGCGGCCAGTGGAGCGCGGTGCGGGTGAGGGCAATTTCATCGGCACCGAGCGGCTCGCCGTGGGCCTTGGCCGTGTTGGCGCGGTTGGGCGAGCCCTTGCCGATGTGCGTCTTGCAGACGATGAGCGTGGGCTTGGCGCTTTGCGCGCGGGCCTTGGCAATGGCTTGGTCCACCGCATCGGCGTCGTGGCCATCGAGCGGGCCGATCACGTTCCAGCCACAGGCCTCAAAGCGCTTGGGCGTGTTGTCGATGAACCAGGGCGCCACCTGACCGTCGATGGAAATGCCGTTGTCGTCGTACAGCGCAATCAGCTTGGACAGCTTCCAGGCGCCGGCGAGCGCAACGGCTTCGTGGCTGATGCCTTCCATCAGGCAGCCATCGCCCAGCATCACGTAGGTGTGGTGATCCACCACGGTGTGGCCGGCCTGGTTGAACTCGGCCGCCAGCAGCTTTTCGGCCAATGCCATGCCGACCGCGTTGGTCAGGCCCTGGCCCAGTGGGCCGGTCGTCGTTTCAACGCCCGGTGTCACGCCGACTTCGGGGTGGCCCGCTGTCTTGCTGTGCAACTGGCGGAAGTTCTTCAGCTCCTGCATCGGCAGGTCGTAACCCGTCAGGTGCAAGAGTGCATAAATCAGCATGGAACCGTGGCCGTTCGAGAGCACGAAACGGTCGCGGTCGGCCCAGTGCGGGTCTTGCGGGTTGTGGCGCAGATGCCGGCCCCACAGCGCAACCGCCATGTCGGCCATGCCCATGGGCGCGCCGGGGTGGCCGGAATTGGCCTGTTGCACGGCATCCATTGCGAGCGCGCGAATCGCGTTCGCCATTTGTAGTGAGTTGGCCATCGGGAGGGGCAGTCCTGTGCGGAGGGTGAGGGGAAACCCGTGATTTTAACGGGCCACCATATTGACCCCCAGAGCAAGCGCGCGCAATGCAATAGAGTGGCACCCGTGCCCGCCTCCCCGCCGACCACCACCGCCGCGCCAAAACCGTGCGCGCAGGCGCCTGCGCTGCTGCTGGCCGCCGGCCGCGGCGAGCGGATGCGCCCGCTGACCGACCACACACCCAAACCCCTGCTGCAAGTGCATGGCCGCCCGCTGCTGGCCTGGCATTTGCAGGCGCTGGCACGCGCCGGCGTGCCGCGCGTGGTCATCAACACCGCCTGGCTGGGCGAGCAGATTACCGAGTATTTTGGAAGCTTTTTCGGCCTCCAGCGCTCGACTAATAAGCGCGAGCAGCTATCAATTTTATATTCCCATGAAGGCCGCGACTTCGGCGACGCACTGGAAACGGCGGGCGGCATTGCGCGCGCCCTGCCGCTGCTGGAGGCGGACGTGTTCTGGCTGGCTGCGGGCGATGTGTTCATGCCGGCTTTTGGCTTCGACGCGGTCGCCGTGCGCCATTTTCGGGAAAGCGGCGCGCTGGCGCGGCTGTGGCTGGTGCCCAACCCTCCGCAGCACCCGCGCGGCGATTTCGGGCTGTCCGATACCGGTCTGGCGCTCAACCTGCCGGACGGCGACCCCCGGCCCCGCTACACCTACAGCACCGTCGCGCTGCTGCACCGCGATTTGTTCGCGCCGCCCTGGTGCGCTATTGCCCCCGGCAACCCGCAAGGGGTACGCGCGGCCCTCGCGCCGCTGCTGCGCCGGGCGATGGACAATGGCCGCGTGCAGGCCGAACTTCACACCGGCCGCTGGGTCGATGTCGGTACGCCGCAGCGCCTGGCCGATCTCAACGCCGAAAACCCGCCACCAGGACGCTCTCCCCGCCCCCCTCCCTGTACGCCGAACGCCGCGCCCGCCTGGCCGCCCAGTTGGGCCCCGGCGGCATTGCCATCGTGCCGACCGCGCCCGAGCGAGCGCGCAACCGCGACAGCGACTTCCCCTACCGGCACGACAGCTACTTTTATTACCTGACGGGCTTTACCGAGCCCCATGCCTGGCTGGTGCTGACCGCCGAGGGCCAGAGCACGCTGTTCTGCCAGCCCAAGGATATGGAGCGCGAAATCTGGGACGGCTACCGCCTGGGCCCGGACGCCGCCGTGGCAGCGCTGGGCATGGATGCGGCCTTGCCGGTGGGCGAACTCGACGCGCGCCTGCCCAGGCTGCTGGAAAACCGCGAGCGCGTGTGGTTCCCGTTTGCCACGCACGAAGGTCTGGCCGCACGCGTCGAAGGCTGGCTGGCCAAGGTGCGCGAGCGCGTGCGCTACGGCGCGCTGTGCCCGCAGCAGCAAGGCGACCTGTGCGCGCTGCTGGACGAAATGCGCTTGGTGAAAGACGTGCACGAAATTGGCCTGATGCGCGAAGCTGGCGCCATCAGCGCGCGCGCCCATATCCGCGCCATGCAGCGCTCGGCACGCATGCTGGCCGCTGGCGAAGACCTGCGCGAATTCCACCTGGAAGCCGAACTGCTGCACGAGTTTCGCCAAAGCGGCGCCGAAGCCCCCGCCTATGGCTCCATCGTCGCCGCGGGCGCAAACGCCTGCGTGCTGCACTACCGCGCCGACCGCGCGCCGGTGCAAAGCGGCGACCTGGTGCTGATCGACGCCGCCTGCGAACTGCACGGGTACGCGAGCGACATCACGCGCACCTTCCCGGCCAACGGCAAGTTCACCGGCCCCCAGCGGGCGCTCTACGACGTGGTGCTGGCCAGCCAGCAAGCCGCCATCGATGCAACCCGAGCCGGCGCGCGCTTTACCGACCCGCACAACGCAGCCGTCACGGTGCTGGCGCAAGGCTTGCTCGACCTGAAAATCATCGACCGCATGCAGCACGCCAACGCCGAAGACGTGGTCGCCACCCGCGCCTATTTCCCTTTCTACATGCACCGCACCGGCCACTGGATCGGCATGGACGTGCACGATTGCGGCAGCTATGTGGAGCCCACCGAAGCGCTGCAGACAAGCGAGCGGCGCGACGCCCTGTCGGGCGAGGTCATCGTCGACCGCCCGAGCCGCATCCTGCGCGCAGGCATGGCGCTGACCGTCGAGCCGGGGCTGTACATCCGGCCCGGCCCCGGCGTTCCGGAAGCCTTCCACCACCTGGGCATCCGCATCGAGGACGACGCCGTGGTGACCGGCAGCGGCTGCGAGCTGCTGACGCGCGGTGTGCCGGTGGCGGCGGAGGCGATTGAGGCGTTGATGCGGGAAGCCATTTCAGGCTGACCATAAAAAAACCCCGTCGCGACAAGTCGCGGCGGGGTGTTGAAGGGGACCGGCGGGCCGTAGATGCGGCCCGGCGCAGTCCCGGGGGAGGGACCTTTGCGCGCTAGCTATCGCATAGCGCCAGCAGCTTACATGCCGTACTTGCGCTTGGCATCGGCCTCGCATTTGTCCTGCTCATCGCCCTTGAGGGGCTCGCAGCGCTCTTTGGCGGCCTTGTACTCGGCTTCCCGCTTTTCATGGGCGGCATCCTGCTTGGCTTCGGCCACGTCGGCGCGTTTCTCGCTCATGTTGTCGTTCGGCTTTGCCTGTGCCTTGGCTACCTTGGCGTTCTCAATGGCCGTCACGTGGGCTGCCTTGGCGTCTTTCTTGCAAACGTCTTTGGCGTTGCCGTCCATGTCGTCGCACTTTTCCTTGGCGACTTCATAGGCTGCGTCGGCACGCTCCTTGCGAACGTTGTAGGCGGCCTTGTCGCTGGGCTTGTACTGCGCTTCGAGTTCGGCCTTGGCAACTTTTTCGTTGCCCTTGGCTTCCTTCATGCAGACATCCTTGGCGTTGTCTTTCAGTGCGTCGCACTTTTCCTTGGCCATTTTGTAGTCGGCCGAGATGCGGTCCTTGGCGGCGGCGTGTTCGGCCTTGTCCATGGCCATGCCGGTTGTAGCCACCAGGCCGGTGAGTGCCAGAGCGATAAGGTTGCGGGTGAAGTTCATGTTGGATCTCCTTGCAGTGCTGTGCGGCTTAATCGTTAAAGCGAAAGTCGGGGTTGCGGGTGTGCCACTCCTCCAACTGCTTTTCAGCGGCGTCGCGGGCCAGGCCCTGACGCTCCTGCAGCTTGCCGATGAACTGCTCGCGCTTGCCGTCGATGACGTCCAGGTCGTCGTTGGTCAGCTTGCCCCACTGCTCTTGCACCTTGCCGGTGAATTGCTTCCAGTTGCCTTTGATGCGGTCTTCGTTCATGGTGATTTCCTTTTTGTGCTCCGGGTCAGGCCTTCCACCAGAGGCGGTGAAATCCACTGCCTGACTCGATGGCTCGACTGTAGAAACACCGCGGCACAGGCGGGGTAGTCGCGCAGAGGGTGGCACTGTCGGACGAAGGCGCACCGCTTGGTCGGTGCCAGCGCGGCTACCAGCGCAGCGCCGGGTTGGCAGGCGCATTGCCGCCGCTTGGCGCCGACAGGCAGGCGCGCCGCAAGGGCTGCGGCGCGGGCGGCCTGCGGGCTGCGCTCAGCGCGCGGTTTGCTCTATCCAGCCGGCGAGCTCTTGGGCGGCCTGCTGCGCCGCGCGCGCCATGGCGGCGCTGCCGCCGGCGGCGTCCTGGGTGGCGGCCGGGCTTTGCGCCACGAACAGGCGCTGGCCGCGCAGGCGTTCCCCTTGCGGGGTGGTTTGCGCCAGCGTGGCGCGCAGGCGCAGCACGCCGCTGCTGTGCGACGCGCTCGTGAAGACCTGGCTGAACTCTTCGATTTCAAGGCGCAGCACCAGCATGGCACCGGGCTTGGCTGCGCCAGCCGCAGCGCGCGCGACCTCGCGCGCTGCGTTTCTGTCGAGCACGGGGCCTTGCTGCGCCAGCACGCTCGCCACACTCTGGCGCACCAGCTGCGCCGGCGGCTGGCTCCAGCGCGCGCGCTGGTAGGCACGCAGCTGCTGCGCGTCGTCGTAGGCAAGCCGGTAGTGCAAGGCAGTGCTGCCCTCGGCAACGCCTGCGCTTTCAACCTCGGCCAACACGAGGGCGCTGCGCGCTGCAGCCGGTGCCGGCGCGGTAACCGGCTCGACGCTACCGAGGCCAAAGTCGTACACCACCGGGTGCACTGGCGGCGCGGGCAAAGCCGAACAGGCAGAGAGAGAAATTAAACAAAAAATGGCGCCAGCGCTTACCAGATAAGCGCTAGTAGCTATATTTTTAATAGTATTCATGCGTACTCACTTCTGCGAACGGACGGGAGCGCTAAAGCCGGGCTCACCCGGCCCTGGGCCGGCAGGGCCAGAGCCGTAGAGGAAGGCCTGCGGGTTCTCGCTGACGCCGGCGGCGGTGCGTTCAATCTGGCGTGCGGCGCGGCCGGTGGCGTCGGCGGCGCGCTCCAGGCTGGGCAGGGTGCTGCGCTGAAGCCGCTCAGCCGCCTGCGAGAAGGTTTGCACGCCTTGTGCAGCCTGCTCGATCGGGCCGTCTGCCGCGTTCAGACGCTGCGCCGTTTTGCTGAATTCGCCGGCCATGCTGGAGACCTGATCGCCTGCCTTTTGCATGGATTGCACGGCGCCCCTGGCGTCGCGCGCCAGCGCTGGCAACGCTGCCAGCGCCGGGTCCAGGCGCTCGCCCACGCTTTTGTCGAGCCGTTTGGCGAGGGCGTCCAGGCTGGAGGCGGCCGAGCCGATGTTGCCCAGGGCGTCGGAAAAGCGCTTCTGGTTCTCGTCTACCAGCAACTGGTTGATACGCTGGGTAGCCTCTTGCACCTGGCCCAAAATCACCGGCCCCTGTTCAGACAGCTGTGCAAAAGGGGACGATTGCAGCGGCAGGCGCGGCAGGCCGCTCGGGCCTGGCGGCAGCGGAGGGTGCGGCTTGCCGGCGTCGTCCAGCAAGATGTACGACAGGCCTGTGACACCCTGGTAGCCCAGGGTGGCAAAGGTGGTGGGGGTGATGGGGGCGTCGTCGTCGACCGCGATGCGAATGAGCACGTTGCCGCTGACCTGCGGGTCGAACCCGATGTGCGTCACCTTGCCGACCGACACGCCCTTGTAGCGCACGGCGGCTTGCGGTTGCAGGCCGCTGACACCGTCGCGCGAGGTCAACTCGTAGCCGATGTAGGCGCCGTTGTCGCGCGTGAGCCAGATCGCCAGCGCAGCGACCAGGGCACTGACCACGAGCACGAACAGCCCCGCCGCCAGGGCGTGGGATTTGTTTTCCATCAGGTCTCCTTGCCGGCTTGTGCCGGCGCCATGGCGCGGCGTCCGCGCTCACCCAGAAAAAATTGCTCGACAAAGGGGTGCGGGAAGCGCACCACTTCGGCCGGCGTGCCGGTCACCACCACCTTGCGGTCGGCCAGCACCGCCACGCGCGTGGCGAGCTGGAACAGCGTGTCGAGGTCGTGCGTGACCATCACCATGGTGATGCCCAGCGCCGCGTGCAGCTCGCGCACCAAGGCGCAGAACTCGTCGGCGCCATTCGGGTCCAGCCCCGCCGTGGGCTCGTCGAGCAATAGCAGCGGCGGGTCCATGATGAGGGCGCGCGCCAGCGCCACCCGCTTGATCATGCCGCCTGAGAGGTCTGCCGGCATGCGCAGGGCGTGCTCGGGCTTGAGACCCACCATCTGCAGCTTCACCAGCGCCGCATCGCGCACCAGCGCTGCCGGCAGCGTACCCTGCTCGCGCAGCGCAAAGGCCACGTTGTCGAGCACGTTGAAGGCGGAGAACAGCGCACCATGCTGGAACAGCATGCCGACCCGGCTGGCCGCGCCCTCGCCACCCATTTCGGACGCCGGGCGACCGAGCACCATTACGCTGCCCGCCGCTGGATGCAGCAGCCCCAGCATCTGGCGCAACAGCACGGTTTTGCCGGTGCCCGAGCCCCCCACCAGCGCCACCATTTCGCCGCGCTGCACCTGCAGCGACAGATTCTTGTGCACGGTATAGGCCTCGGCCCCCTTGCCAAACGTGGTTTGCAAGCCTTCGATGCGCACCACGGGCTCGGCGGCAGCAACGCTGGAAGAGTCGTGGGACACGGCTGTCATCTAAAAACCAACCGACTTGAAAGCGACGGCAAACAACGCGTCGACGATGATGACCACCGTGATCGACGACACCACCGACGCCGTCGTGCCCTCGCCCAGGCTCTGCGTGTTGGGCTTGACGCGCAGACCCCAATGGCAGCCGACCAGGGCAATCAGCACCCCGAAGACCACCGATTTCGACAAGGCCAGCGTCAGGTTGCCCGAACCCACCGCGCTTGGCAGTGCGTGAAAGAAGTACGCCGGCGATATGTCCATGGCCGCGTCCGCGGCGAGCATGCCGCCGGCGAGCGCCGCCAGCGTGGTCCAGACGCTCAAGAGCGGCATGGCAATGGCCAATGCCAATGCGCGCGGCAGCACCAGCCGAAACCCCTGGGGGATGCCCATGACGCGCATGGCGTCTAGCTCCTCGGTCACGCGCATGACCCCGATCTGGGCGGTGATCGCCGAGCCCGAGCGCCCGGCCACCAGGATGGCAGCGAGCATGGGGCCAAGCTCACGAATCAGCGAGATGCCCAGGATGTTGACGATGAAGGCCTCAGCGCCAAACTGGCGCAACTGCAGGCTCATCAGGTAGGCCAGCACCACGCCAATCAGGAAACCCACCAGCGCCGTAATCGGCAGGGCGCTGGCGCCCATCCGAAACAGGTGGCCCGAGACATCGCGCCAGGGCGCGCGCAGGGGCGCCCGCAGCACGCGCAGGCTGTCGAGCAGCAGCTGGCCGACCAAAGTGAGGAAGCGCTTGAAATGGTCCAGCGCGTGCAGCACCAGCAGCCCCAGACGGTCCACCTGCTCGCCCAGACTCCAGCGCTCTGGCGGCGGCGGTGTGGTGGTGAGCGAGGCCACGCGCTCAAGCATGGAGCGTTGCTTTTCGTCCAGCAGCAGCCGCTCGGGCCAGGCACGGCCCCAGTGGTTCCAGAGCAGCTGCGCACCGACGTGGTCGAGCCAAGCCAACGCGCTCAAATCCCAGCCGCGCTGCGGCGCCGGTGGTGCGGCGGCAAGCGCAGCAGCCAGCTTGCGCCAGTGCTTGCGCCGACCGATATCTGCCGCGCCCCAGCGCCCACGCAAGCGCACCCACTGCCCGTCTGGCGCGTTGTCGGTGGAGAGTTGAGGAGCAGAATCTGGCATTCAAAAGCGCATGGCCTTCACGGCCCGCAGCAGGCAAACTCGGGAGCGTGCATGGTAGCGGTAGCTGGTGGACGGCGGTAAACTCCGGACGCGGCGCGGAAATATTCGGTGCAAAATGCCCACTAGCGCACATTTCATCTGCGTTTTTAGCTATGTAATGAATAGCGCTGCGCTCGCCACAGCGCATGACAGGACGATTGGCTGATGCTTATGAACGACACCTCCTACGACTACATCGTCATCGGCGCCGGCACTGCGGGCGCGCTGCTGGCGAATCGCCTGAGTGCTGATCCGAAGCGCCGTGTGCTGCTGCTTGAAGCTGGCGGCAAGGACAACTACCACTGGATTCACATCCCGGTCGGCTACCTCTACTGCATCGGCAACCCGCGCACCGACTGGCTCTATCAGACCGAGCCGGACCCGGGTCTGAACGGCCGCAGCCTGCGCTACCCGCGTGGCAAGACCCTTGGCGGCTGCAGCAGCATCAACGGCATGATCTACATGCGTGGTCAGGCGCGCGACTACGACCAGTGGGCAGCAATCACCGGCGACGACACCTGGCGTTGGGACAAGGTGCTGCCCGACTTTCGTCGCCACGAAAGCCACTGGCGGCTCGATGCGCCCGGCCAGGCCGACGCCGCGTTCACCAAGCTCCACGGCCATGCCAGCCAGGGCGGCAGCGGCGAATGGCGGGTCGAAAAGCAGCGCCTGCGCTGGGACATTCTGGACGCATTCGCCCAGGCCGCGCAGGAGGCCGGCATCCCTGCAACGCAGGACTTCAACAGCGGCGACAACGAAGGCGTGGGTTATTTCGAGGTGAACCAGAAAAAGGGTTGGCGCTGGAACACCGCCAAGGCGTTTCTGCGGCCCACCTGCATGCAGCGCAAGAACTTCGAACTCTGGACTGGCGCGCAGGCGACGCGATTGCTGCTCACCACCTTGCCGGACGGAACGCAGCGCTGCACGGGCGTCGAAGTCTGGACCGGCAAACAGATGGTGCAGGTGCACGCCAGTTGCGAGGTGGTGCTGGCGGCGGGCGCCATCAATTCGCCCCAGCTGCTGCAGCTCTCGGGCATTGGGCCGGCGCCACTGCTGGCCCAGCACGGCATTCCGGTGCGCCTCGATCTGCCCGGCGTCGGCGCCAATCTGCAGGACCATTTGCAGATCCGCTCGGTGTTCAAGGTCAACGGCGTCAAGACGCTCAACATGCTGGCCGGATCGCTGCTGGGCAAGGCCCGCATCGGTCTTGAGTACGCGGCGCTGCGCAGCGGCCCAATGAGCATGTCGCCGTCGCAACTCGGCGCCTTCACGCGCAGTGCGCCCGAGCAGCCGTACGCCAACCTGGAGTTTCATGTGCAGCCGCTGTCGCTGGACGCGTTTGGCGACCCGCTGCATGCCTTTCCCGCGTTCACCGCCAGCGTCTGCAACCTGCAGCCGACCAGCCGGGGCAGCGTGCAGATCAAAAGCCCGCGCTTTGAAGATGCGCCGGCTATCGCACCGAACTACCTCAGCACACCGGAAGACCGCCAGGTGGCAGCCGACAGCCTGCGCGTGACGCGGCGCATCGTCGCCCAGCCAGCGCTGGCGCGCTATCGCCCGGAAGAATTCAAACCCGGCGTGCAGTACCAGAGCGACGAAGACCTGGCACGCCTGGCGGGGGACATTGCCAGCACCATCTTTCACCCAGTGGGCACCACCGCGATGGGGCGCGACGGCGACCCGAGCGCCGTGCTGGACGCGCGCCTGCGCGTGCGCGGCATTGCCGGCCTGCGCGTGGTGGATGCGGGTGCCATGCCGCTCATTACCAGCGGCAACACCAACGCCCCCACCTTGATGATGGCGGAGAAGGCCGCTGGCTGGATCACGCAGGAGCACGGCCACCCATGAGGCGCATGTGGGCCGTCCGGGGGAAATTCCCTATGGTCGTGCGCCGCCTCCGGCTTTATATTTGCCCCCACTCGATGGCGCGCCCAGGCCGCCAAAACGGGAGGGGATAGGAGACAAAACGCAACAACACCAAGGATTGCTGAGCACCCGCTGAGGTGCAGACCATTTTTAGACGCCGGCTCTGCCGGCGTTTTTTTTGGCTCCATGGGTGGACAATCGGGCCATGGAATGGATTTTCATGACGCTGGCCTCGCTGCTGGCCGGCTTCATCGACGCCATCGTGGGCGGCGGTGGCCTGGTGCTTCTCCCCGCCCTCTTTGCGGCCTTTCCGAACGCACCGCCGGCAACGCTGCTGGGCACCAACAAGAGCGCTGCGATCTGGGGCACGGGCGTAGCGACCTGGCAGTACAGCCGGCGCGTGCAACTGCGCTGGCGCGCGCTGATGCCCGCGGTGGTCGCAAGCTTCGTGGGCGCTTTTGGCGGTGCCTGGGCGGTCACGGTGCTCTCGCCCGACTTCTTGCGCCGCATGCTGCCGTTCGTGCTGTTTGCGGTGCTGCTCTATACCTTGGCAAAAAAAGAACTTGGGCGCCACCACCGACCGCGCTTTGCTGGCCGCGCAGAGTGGTTGGCCGCTGGCGCCATTGGGTTGGTCATCGGTTTCTACGATGGATTTTTCGGGCCAGGCACCGGCAGCTTCATGGTCTTCCTGTTCGTGCGCTGGCTGGGCTACGACTTTCTCAATGCGTCAGCGTCCGCCAAGCTGCTCAATGTGTCGACCAATATTGCGGCCTTGATCCTGTTCAGCGCCAAAGGCCATGTCTGGTGGCATTTCGCCGTCCCGCTGGCGGTGGCAAATGTGGTGGGCAGCGTCATCGGCACGCACATGGCCCTCAAGCACGGCACCGGCTTTGTGCGCGTGATCTTCATCGCCGTGGTTGGCGCCTTGATTCTGAAAACCGGCTACGACGCATACCTGCGTTAAGGGACGTTCTGCATAGCTCTACGCAGGAGGGTGTAGTGCGGGGCGGGATGGAATGCCAGGCGCGAAACGCAACGACGCAGACCGCCCGAGTCCGTGCTATCACACGCCGCGAGGAGTCATGCAGGACGTCCCTAAGGGGCGCTCAGTGCAGCCTCAGCCTCCGGGCGTGAGGACAACGTCTTCCACACGACGCGGCTTGCCAATCGGCGCAGTGGCCTGACCCTTGCGCACCGCTGCGATGTCTTCTTCGCTCGGGTACTCGCCGCTGATCCAATAGTCAAACACCCGGCGCGCAATAGGCGCCGCGACACCCGCGCCCCAACCGGCGTTCTCCACGATGACCGCCAGCGCAATGCGCGGTTTATCGGCCGGCGCAAACGCAACGTACAACGCATGGTCGCGCTGGTGTTCTTCGAGCTTCTTCGAGTTGTACTTGTCCTTCTGCCCAATGGTGACCGCCTGCGCGGTACCCGTTTTGCCGCCCGAGACATAGCTGGCTCCGGCGAACACGCGCGTTCCCGTGCCGCCCTGCGTGACGCCAACCATGGCCCGTTTGATGACGTCCACGTTCGCCTTTTTGTAGCCCAGATCCACGGGCTCCTCGCGCGCCAGGTCGTGCTTCTCGCGCGTCATGACGTCGGTGGTAAAAATTCCCAGATGCGGCTTGTAGGCGAGCCCACCGTTGGCCAAGGTGGCGGTGGCATGCGCCAGTTGCAGCATGGTGAAAGTGTTGTAGCCCTGCCCGATACCCAGCGAAATGGTTTCCCCGGCATACCAGCGCCGTTGCTCGGCCCGCTTGTAGGCCTTGCGCTTCCAGTCCTGGCTGGGCAATACGCCCCGCAACTCGCCGCCGATGTCGATGCCCGTGATCTGGCCAAAGCCCAGTGGCGCCATGAAGTCGTGAATCGCGTCCACGCCCATGTCATTGGCCACTTGGTAGAAGTACACGTTGCTCGACAGCATGATGGCGCGGTACATGTCCACCGGCCCCAAAGCATGGTCGCCATGGCTGCGAAACGTGTGCCCACCGAAGTTCCAGGAGGCATTGTCCTGCGTGATGGCTCCGGGCGTGCGCTTGCCGGTCTCCAGTGCTGCCAGTCCCATGAAGGGCTTGTAGGTGGAGCCCGGTGGGTAGGTCCCGCGGATGGCGCGGTTGAGCAACGGCTTGTCGAGCGACTCGTTAAGCGCCGTCCAGTTCTCGACGTCGATGCCCTCGACAAACAGATTCGGATCGAACGTGGGTTTGCTGACCAGGGCCAGCACCTCGCCATTGCGTGGATCGATCGCGACCAGAGCCCCACGGCGCTCGCCAAAGAGATCCTCGATCATGCGCTGCAATTTGATGTCCAGACTCAAGGTCACCATGTTGCCGGGCGTGGCGGGAAAGCTCTGCAACCGGCGCACCGCCCGCCCGCCGGCGGATGTCTCCATCTGCTCGACGCCGGTCTGACCATGGAGCTGCGATTCAAAGCTCTGCTCGATGCCCAGCTTGCCGATGTAGTCGGTGCCGCGGTAGTTGGCTTCTTCATCCGAGTCCTGAATGCGTGCCTTCTCTGCCTCGTTGATGCGCCCGATGTAACCAATGGCGTGGCTGGCGGTTTCGCCAAATGGGTAACTGCGAAACAGCCTGGCCTTGACTTCAACACCAGGAAAACGGTAAATCTGCGCTGCCACACGCGCCACTTCCGCGTCCGTGAGCCGCGTGCGAAGCGGGAGCGACTCGAAACTGCGCGACTCGTCCATCAAGCGCTTGAAGCGACGCCGGTCGCGCGGCGTGATTTCCACCAGTTGCGCCAGACCATTGATGGTTTCTTCGAGCACGCCTGCTTTGGATGGCGTGATTTCAAGCGTGTAAGCGGAATAGTTGCTGGCCAGAATCACGCCGTTGCGGTCCTCGATCAGGCCCCGGTGGGGCACTATCGGGACGATGGCCGTGCGGTTGCTCTCGGCTTGCTCGGCCAGGTCTTCGTGGCGCACCACCTGCAAAAAAACCAGGCGCGCCACCAGCAGGCAGAACGCGAGCAACACCATCGCACCAACCAACCAGACCCGAATGCGAAAGCGCGAAGCATCGGCCTCGACATTGCGCAGTTCCGTCATGGCTTTCGCTTCTCGACACGTTCCGGCGCGCGCCGCTGGGGCGCAAGCAGCAGCCAGCTCGCTGGAGCCCACAGCAATGTTTCAAGCGCCGGCGCCACGACCACGCTCCAACCCGGCAGTGTGCCGCCCGCAAGCACGCCCACGACCACCTGGATGGCATGCGCCAGGAAAAACAGGCCGGCCATCTGCGGCGCTTGCGACACCGCCGTATACCAAAGCAGGCGGCGGTGCATGAGGGCCACGCCATACATCAATGCCGCGTAGGCCAACGCGTGCTGACCCAGCAGCGACGACTGCTGCACGTCCATGCACAGGCCGAGGACAAACGCCGTACCCATGCCAACGCGCAGTGGCTGGTGCACCCCCCAAAAAGCCACCAAAAGCAGGAGGATGTCGGGCATCCATGGCGTGCGGCCAAAAGGCAACATGTTCAAGGCCAGCGCGGCCAATAGACTGGCAGCGATGAACGCCGGTCGAGCCGGCATCAGCAACTGGTGCCCACGCGGCATGATCATGTGATGCCTCCGTTATGCAGGTGCAAGGCGACCCGCGTGCGTTTCATGCGGAGCTTCATTTTTTGCGCGGCTTCTTTTTTTCGGTGGCCGCAGCAGGCTCGGACGGCGGCGGCGCCTGCGGCAGGTCCCCGACTGCGGGCGAGAGCAGCAGCACATGACGGGCGCCCTGTACGCGCGCGATCGGTGCACAGTAGACGCGCGCGAAAGCAAGGTCTGCGCGGCGCTCGACCCGCACCACGCGTGCCACCGGCAGACCCGGCGGGTAGACGCGATCCATGCCGCTGGTGGTGAGCAAATCGCCCTCTTCTACGTCCGCGCTCGCCTGCATGAAACGCAACTCCATGCCGCCGCCATGGCTGAGCACCGGGTCGCCATACGCCACCCCGCGCTGGCCGGTGCGTACGTTCAGCACCGGGATCGCCTGGTCGCGGTCGATCAGCAACGTAGCTTCGCTGTAGAACGGGTGCACCCGCGTAATCTGTCCCAGCACACCAAGGGCGTCCACCACGGGCGAGCCCGGCTCCACGCCTGAGCTCAATCCGGCATCGACCACCACGCGGCGGCTGTAAGGATCTGCGGTGTCGTACAGAATTTGTGCCGCGCGCGCAGACACTTTGGTGCGCATGCGCAGTTCAAGCAACTGGCGCAGACGCTCATTTTCCAGCTCCAGCTCGTCGACCTGGTTGGCACGCAAAGACGCGTCGAGCCACTTGAGCTGCGCTTCTTTCGCGCGCTGCTGTGCGTCCTCGAGCGACTCCACATAATTGCTGCTGCGCCCCAGGAACTCGACCGGCTGCATCATCACCCACTGAACCGGGTAGAGGACGGTGGCGACCACGTTGCGCAGCGGGTCTGCAACGTGAAATCGGGCGTCGGCCACCATCAAAAACAGCGCCAAAGCGCTGTAGAGAATCAGTTGCGCACGGGGTGTGGGGCCCTGACGCGAAAAGGATGGGACATTGCCTTCAAGGTTGCGGTGCGCCATCGGGCCTCCCGTTCACAGCAGGTCCAGATCGTATTGCCGCGCCCAGGTCTCATTCACTGGTAAAGATGCTGCCTGCACGGTCCATGCGCTCAAGTGCAATGCCGCAGCCACGCACCACGCAGGTCAGCGGGTCTTCAGCCACCAGCACCGGCAAGCCGGTTTCCTCGGACAAGAGCCGGTCGAGATCGCTGAGCAGCGCGCCGCCCCCGGTGAGCATCATGCCGCGCTCGGCGATATCGGCGCCGAGTTCCGGCGGGGTCTGCTCCAGGGCGTTCTTGACCGCCGAGACAATCTGGTTGAGCGGCTCGGTCAGGGCCTCCAGCACCTCGTTGCTGGAAATGGTGAAACTGCGCGGCACGCCTTCGCTCAGGTTGCGACCACGTACTTCCATTTCGCGTACTTCCGAGCCTGGAAAGGCCGAACCGATGTTTTTCTTGATCGCCTCCGCCGTAGGCTCGCCAATCAGCATGCCGTAGTTGCGCCGGATGTAGCTGATGATGGCTTCGTCGAACTTGTCGCCACCGACGCGCACGCTGCCTTTGTAGACCATGCCGCCCAGCGAGATCACGCCGACTTCGGTCGTGCCGCCGCCAATGTCTACCACCATGGAGCCCGAGGCCTCGGACACCGGCAACCCGGCGCCAATGCCGGCCGCCATGGGCTCCTCAATCAGATACACCGCGGTGGCGCCGGCCGCCTCCGCAGCGTCCTTGATGGCGCGGCGCTCCACCTGTGTCGAGCCGCAGGGCACGCAGATGATGATGCGCGGGCTGGGGGTGAGCAGGCTGCGCGGGTGCACCATCTTGATGAACTGCTTGATCATCTGCTCGGTGATGACGAAATCCGCAATGACGCCGTCTTTCATCGGGCGGATCGCCTCGATGTTGCCCGGCACCTTGCCCAGCATCGCCTTGGCTTCACGGCCCACCGCCTGAATGACTTTCTTGCCGTGCGGGCCGCTTTCGTGGCGAATCGCAACGACCGAAGGCTCATCCAGCACGATGCCCTTGTCGCGCGCAAAAATCAGCGTATTGGCGGTGCCGAGGTCAATCGCGAGGTCGGTGGAAAAATACCGACGAAAAAGTCCGAACATTCACAATCCTCTCGGGCACGGCACGCGCGTCGGCCTGCCATCGCCGTGTTACATGGGTAAAAACGTGCCTGAATGCCTACAACAAGCTTGTCGTCTAACGCCCGGAAACTCAAAAACGCAGGTTTTAGTAGGACTTTGCGTCCAACTAGCGTAGGTTTCCAAGGCTTTTCGGCAAAGGCGGGATAATACCGCATCCCTGTGCATAACTCGCTCCCGCCGCCCCTGGCACGGGAGCTTTACATCCGGTTTCGACCCCGTTTTCCCATGGCATTGACCCCCCAGGAGATTGACCGCATCGCCCATCTGGCCCGGCTTGAGCTCGGCGACGGCGAGCGCGCGCGCATGCTCACGCAGCTAAACGATTTTTTCGACGTCGTCGAACAGATTCGCGCCGTGGACACCAGCGGCGTCGCACCGCTCACCCACCCCGTAGCCACGGTTGCACCAATCGCCCTGCGCCTGCGCGACGACGTAGCCAGCGAACCCGATGAGCGCACCGCCAACCAGCAAAACGCACCCGCCGTCGAGCGCGGGCTGTTTCTGGTGCCGAGGGTGATCGAATGAGCGCCACTCCAAACGCCAAAGGCGCCCTGCACGAAATGTCGCTCTCGGCGCTGGCGCATGCCCTGCGTGCGCGCGAAGTCAGCGCCCTGGAAGCCACCGACCATTTCCTCGCACGCATGCGCCAGCACCAGGCGCTGGGCGCGTTCCTGGCGGTGGACGAAGACGCCAGCCGCGCCCAGGCCCGCAAGGCCGACGAACGGCTGGCCGCGGGCAGCCAAGCGGCGCTCGAAGGCGTGCCGCTGGCGCACAAGGATATTTTTGTCACGCGGGACTTTCCGACCACCGCAGGCTCGCGCATGCTGTCCGGCTACCGCTCGCCTTTTGACGCCACTGTCGTACGCAAGTTGGCCGAAGCCGGCACCGTCACGCTGGGCAAGCTCAATTGCGACGAATTCGCCATGGGCTCGGCCAACGAGAACTCGGCCGCCGTGCCCGTCGGCTTTGATACCCCGCAGCCTGTGCGCAACCCCTGGGACCGTGCGCGCGTTCCCGGCGGCTCGTCGGGCGGCAGCGCGACTGCCGTGGCGGCGCGCCTGGTGCCCGGCGCCACGGGCACCGACACGGGGGGCTCGATTCGCCAGCCCGCCAGCTTTTGCGGCATCACCGGCATCAAGCCCACTTATGGCCGCGCCTCGCGTTACGGCATGGTGGCTTTTGCTTCCAGCCTGGACCAGGCCGGGCCCATGGCGCGCAGCGCAGAAGACTGCGCACTGTTGCTGTCCGCCCTGTGCGGGCCGGATGTGGACCGCGATTCGACCTCGCTCGACCGCCCGGCGGAAGACTTCAGCCGGCATCTGGGCGGTTCGCTCGATGGCCTGCGCATTGGCATGCCGAAAGAGTTCTTTGCCGAAGGGGTGGAGCCCAGCGTGCGCGCGGCGCTCGACGCTGCGCTCAGGGAATACGAAAAGCTCGGCGCGCGCCTGGTGCCCATCTCGCTGCCCCGCACCGAACTCGCCATTCCGGTGTACTACATAATTGCGCCAGCCGAGGCCAGCTCCAACCTCAGCCGCTTTGATGGCGTGAAGTTCGGCCACCGCGCCAAGGACTACACCGACCTGATGGACATGTACAAGAAGACCCGCGCCGAAGGCTTTGGCGACGAGGTCAAGCGCCGCATCATGATCGGTGCCTACGTGCTCTCGCACGGCTACTACGACGCCTACTACCTGCAGGCACAGAAGATTCGCCGCATGATTGCCGACGACTTTCAGCAGGCCTTCAAACAGTGCGACGTGATTGCCGGCCCTGTCGCGCCCAGCGTCGCCTGGAAGATTGGCGAGCATGGCAGCGACCCGCTGGCCGATTACCTCGCCGACATCTTCACCCTGCCCGCCTCGCTCGCGGGCCTGCCCGGCATGAGCGTGCCGGCTGGTTTTGGCGCGCACGGCATGCCGGTCGGCCTGCAACTCATTGGCAATTATTTCCAGGAGGCGCAGTTGCTGAACACCGCCCACCGTTTGCAGCAAGCCACCGATTTCCACCTGCGCGCCCCCGCAGGCTTTTAATATGAGCGCCCCCTTGATTCACGGCTACGAAGTCGTCATCGGCTTCGAAACCCACACCCAACTGGCCACGCGCAGCAAGATTTTCAGCCGCGCCTCCACCGCCTTTGGCGCCGAGCCCAACACGCAGGCCTGCGCAGTCGATCTGGCGCTGCCGGGCACGCTCCCGGTGATGAACCGCGAAGCCGTGCAGTGCGCTATCAAATTAGGACTTGCACTCGGCTCCCACATTGCGCCAGAGAGCATTTTTGCTCGCAAAAACTATTTCTACCCGGACTTGCCCAAGGGCTACCAGATCAGCCAGTTCGAGATTCCGGTGGTGCAGGGCGGCGAGGTCTCTTTCCTCGTCGGCGAGGAGCAGAAAACCGTGCGCCTGGTGCGCGCCCACCTGGAAGAAGACGCCGGCAAGTCGCTGCACGAGGACTTCATTGGCCAGTCGGGCATCGACCTGAACCGCGCGGGCACGCCGCTGCTCGAGATCGTCACCGAGCCCGACATGCGCTCGTCTGCCGAAGCGGTGGCGTACGCCAAAGAGCTGCACAAAATCGTCACCTGGATTGGCATTTGCGACGGCAACATGCAGGAGGGGTCGTTCCGCTGCGACGCCAACGTCTCCGTGCGCAAGCCCGGCGCGCCGCTGGGCACGCGGCGCGAGATCAAGAACCTCAACAGCTTTCGCAACATGCAGCAGGCGATGGACTACGAGATTCGCTGGCAGATTGAAGAGCTCGAAGACGGTCGCAGCATTGAGCAGGCCACCGTCCTGTTCAACCCCGACACCGGCGAGACGCGCGCCATGCGCAGCAAGGAAGACTCCGCCGATTACCGCTATTTCCCCGACCCCGACTTGCCGC
>JAUCDU010000002.1:0-28672 GCA_034674825.1 Giesbergeria sp. | reverse complement strand
TGATCGACCGCCCCATCCGCCCGCTGTTCCCCGAAGGCTTCTACAACGAAGTGCATGTGGTCATCCACACGGTGTCGCTCAATCCTGAAGTAGATGCCGACATTGCGGCATTGATTGCCTCGAGCGCAGCGCTGGCCATTTCCGGCATCCCGTTCAACGGCCCGATTGGCGCGGCGCGCGTGGGCTATATCAACGGCGAATATGTGCTCAACCCCGGCCAGACGGCACGCAAGAGCAGCCAGATGGACCTGATCGTTGCCGGCACCGAAGCAGCAGTGCTGATGGTTGAGTCGGAAGCGCAGCAGTTGCCCGAGGACATCATGCTGGGCGCCGTGGTGTTCGGCCATGAGCAGGGCAAGATTGCCATCAATGCGATCCACGAGCTGGTGCGCGACGCCGGCAAGCCGATGTGGGATTGGGCGGCTCCTGCCAAGGACGAGGCCCTGATCGCCAAGGTTTCCGCGTTGGGCGAAGACAAGTTGCGCGCGGCATACCAGAACCGCAACAAGCAGGTTCGTACGCACGCATGCCGTGATGCCTATGCCGCAGTCAAGGCAGCTTTGAAGGAAGAAGGCGTGGAGTTTGACAGCGTCAAGGTCGAGGGCATGCTGTTCGACATTGAAGCCAAGATCGTGCGCAGCCAGATTCTGTCGGGTGAGCCACGTATTGACGGACGCGATACGCGTACCGTGCGCCCCATCGAAATCACCACCAGCGTGCTGCCACGCACGCACGGCTCGGCGCTGTTCACGCGTGGTGAAACGCAAGCGTTGGTTCTGTCCACCCTGGGCACCGAGCGCGATGCGCAGCGCATCGACGCCCTGATGGGCGAGTACGAAGACCGCTTCCTGTTCCACTACAACATGCCTCCCTTTGCCACCGGTGAAGTTGGCCGCATGGGCTCGACCAAGCGCCGCGAAATCGGTCACGGCCGCCTGGCCAAGCGCGCGCTGATCGCTGTGCTGCCGAGCAAGGAAGAGTTCCCCTACACCATGCGCGTGGTGTCTGAAATCACCGAGTCGAACGGCTCGTCGTCGATGGCTTCGGTTTGCGGCGGTTGCCTGTCGCTGATGGACGCCGGCGTGCCCATGAAGGCGCATGTGGCGGGTATCGCCATGGGTCTGATCAAGGAAGACAACCGTTTTGCCGTGTTGACCGACATCCTGGGCGACGAGGACCACCTCGGCGACATGGACTTCAAGGTTGCTGGCACCACGGCCGGCATCACGGCGCTGCAGATGGACATCAAGATCCAGGGCATCACCAAGGAAATCATGCAGGTTGCATTGGCGCAGGCCAAGGAGGCGCGCATGCACATCCTTGGCGAAATGCAAAAGGCCATGGGCGAAGCCAAGACCGAAATCAGCAGCTTTGCCCCCAAGCTCTACACCATGAAGATCAACCCCGAGAAAATTCGGGACGTGATCGGCAAGGGCGGCGCCGTGATTCGTGCGCTGACGGAAGAGACCGGCTGCCAGATCAACATCGACGAGAGCGGTGTCATCACCATCGCATCGACCGATAGCGAGCGCGCCGACGAGGCCAAGCGCCGAATCGAGCAGATCACGGCGGAAGTCGAGATCGGCAAGATCTACGAAGGTCCGGTGACGAAGATTCTGGACTTCGGTGCGCTCATCAACCTGCTGCCAGGCAAAGATGGCTTGTTGCACATCAGCCAGATTGCCCACGAGCGCGTAGAGCGCGTGAGCGACTACCTGACTGAAGGGCAAATTGTCAAGGTCAAGGTCCTGGAAACCGACGAAAAGGGCCGTGTCAAGCTGTCCATGAAGGTGCTGGCAGAGCGCAGCAACGGTGGTGGCGACCGTCCGGCGCCCGCCGAACGCGGCGAGCGTCAGGAGCGCGGCGAGCGCCGTGACCGCAATGAGCAGCCCGCACGCGATGCAGAGCCGCAACAGAGCTTGCCCTCGGGCGGTGCGGTAGACCAGGACGCATAAGCGCTATTGGTTTGAGAGCTGCCAGCGCTTTACTGATAAGCGCTGGCGGCCTAAATCTACTGAAATCTAGAGCTTCAACTGATGCAAGCCATTGAAATTGCCTCGTTTGGCAAACCTGACGTTCTGCGTCTGACCGAGCGCCCCGCGCCCGTCGCGGGCCAGGGCGAGCTGTTGGTGCGGGTATCGGCCAGTGGGGTGAACCGGCCCGACGTGCTGCAACGCAAAGGCCATTACGCACCGCCTGCCGGAGCCTCGGACATTCCTGGGCTCGAAGTCGCCGGTGTCATTGAAGCGGGCGACGAAGCTGCTTTGGCGCGCGCCGGCCTGCGCATTGGCCAACGGGTCTGCGCCCTGGTGACGGGCGGCGGCTACGCTGAACTGTGCGTGGTGCCGGTCGAGCAGTGCCTGCCGGTGCCGGACACGCTCACCGACATCGAAGCGGCCTCACTTCCCGAAACTTTTTTTACGGTCTGGAGCAACGTCTTCGACCGGGGACAGCTGAAGGCGGGCGAAACCCTGCTGGTGCAGGGAGGCAGCAGCGGGATCGGTGTAGCGGCAATTCAGTTGGCACGCGCCCTGGGTGCGACCGTGATCGTGACGGCCGGGTCGGATGAGAAATGTGCGGCCTGCGTCAAGCTCGGTGCCCACCATGCCATCAACTACCGCACGCAGGATTTCAGCGCCGAAGTGCTGTGCCTGACCGAAGGGCGGGGCGCTGATGTGGTGCTGGACATGGTCGCCGGCGAGTATGTGGCGCGTGAAATCGCCTGCCTGGCCGAGGATGGCCGTATTGTCATCATCGCCGTGCAGGGCGGAATCGCTGCCAGCTTTGATGCCGGTCTGGTGCTGCGCCGTCGCCTCACCATCACGGGTTCGACCCTGCGCGCGCGCCCTGTGGCGTTCAAGGCGGCCATTGCGCGTGCACTGCAAAGCCAAGTCTGGCCGCTGTTGGCGGATGGCAGGGTGGCGCCCGTCGTGCACAGTGTCTTTCCGGCGGCGCAAGCCGCCCAAGCGCATGCGCTGATGGAGTCGAACCAACATGTGGGCAAGATTGTTCTGACATGGTTGCCATGAAAAAGAAGCTGATAGTCGGCAACTGGAAGATGAACGGCTCGCTGGAGGCGAACGAGTCGCTGGTTCTGGCGCTGCGCGCAGGCATGGGCGCACAGCTCGGTTGCGACGTTGCGCTGGCAGCTCCGGCACCCTACTTGGCGCAACTGCAGGCGCTTTGCGCAGACTGTGGCATCGAAGTTGCGGCGCAAGACGTGTCGCAGCACGAGGTAGGGGCGTTTACAGGTGAAGTCGCTGCCGCAATGCTGCGCGATTTTGGCGTGCGCTATGCCTTGGTCGGTCATTCTGAGCGGCGCCAGTTCCATGCAGAAAGCGACAGCGTCGTGGCGGAAAAGGCGCAACGCGCGCTGGCTGCCGGTATCACTCCCATCGTCTGTGTCGGCGAGACGCTGGCCGAGCGCGAAGCGGGCCAGACGGAGGCTGTGGTGCGTCGTCAGTTGGCGGCCGTGATTCATGTCAATGGGCGCTGCATCAGCGAGGTGGTCGTGGCCTATGAGCCGGTTTGGGCCATTGGCACCGGCAAAACCGCCACCCCGGCGCAAGCGCAAGAGGTGCATGCAGCGCTGCGCGCCCAGCTCGCCGCTGCCACCGTGCATGCGGGTGCCATGCGCTTGCTGTATGGCGGCAGCATGAATGCAGCCAATGCGGCGCAGTTGCTGTCCGAACAGGACATTGACGGCGGTCTGGTGGGTGGGGCGTCGCTGAAGGCGCCCGATTTTCTCAGCATCATTGCCGCGGCGCAGTGATTGCCAATCCTAGAACAAAAAACGGAGTGAACGAAGCATGAATCTGATTGTGAACGTACTTTTGACGACGCAAATCCTGTCCGCACTGGTCATGATTGGTTTGATTCTGGTGCAGCATGGCAAGGGTGCCGATATGGGCGCAGCCTTTGGCAGTGGCAGTTCGGGCAGCCTGTTCGGCGCAAGCGGTAGTGCGAACTTCCTCTCGCGTACCACAGCCGTCACGGCGGTCATTTTCTTCGTATGCACGCTGGCATTGGCTTATTTTGGCAACCCGCGCCCGACCAGCACCGGTAGCGTGCTGGAAAACGCCGCCGTGGTCACGCCGGCAGCAGCGCCAGCCGTTCCGGCAGCCATCCCGAGCGAAAACGGCACTCCGGCTGAGGCTCCGGCAGCGCCGGCCGCTCCAGCATCGGGCGCTGCACAGATACCGACCAAATAAAGCCCCCAAAAACTGTTTCGATTGGTTCGACGCAGGGTTTTTCCCGAGTAGAATTCAAGGCTGTCTGGGAAGCCAAAGCCCTTTGGTCCTCATGCCACCCAGACAAGACTTAGCCGTCGTGGTGAAATTGGTAGACACGCTATCTTGAGGGGGTAGTGGCGAAAGCTGTGCGAGTTCGAGTCTCGCCGACGGCACCAAACAAAACAAGGCCTGGTCGCAGTACCTTCGGGTGCTGCGAGTACAGCAGGCTTTAAGCGGTGAGCGCATCCACAAGATGAACCTCGATCAATATCTCCCCGTTCTTCTGTTCATCCTGGTGGGCATTGCGGTAGGTATCGTGCCTCAGGTGCTGGGATACATCCTTGGCCCCAACCGTCCCGACCCGGAAAAAAATTCTCCTTACGAATGCGGCTTCGAAGCTTTCGAAGATGCGCGTATGAAGTTTGATGTGCGCTACTACTTGGTGGCCATTCTCTTCATTCTGTTTGATCTGGAAATTGCCTTTCTCTTCCCTTGGGCGGTGTCGCTGCAAGAGGTGGGGTTGACAGGCTTTTTCGCGGTGTCCATTTTTCTCGCCATTCTGGTGGTCGGTTTTGCCTACGAATGGAAAAAGGGCGCTCTCGATTGGGAGTAGGCGCCCCGAACAAGGATTGACGCGATGATTGAAGGTGTAATGAAAGAGGGCTTTGTCACCACGAGTTACGACTCGGTGGTGAACTGGGCCAAGACGGGTTCGCTTTGGCCCATGACCTTTGGTTTGGCTTGCTGCGCGGTCGAAATGATGCATGCAGCGGCTGCGCGCTATGACATCGGCCGGTTTGGCGCGGAAGTGTTTCGTGCCAGCCCGCGGCAGGCCGATTTGATGATTGTGGCCGGTACGCTGTGCAACAAGATGGCGCCTGCGCTGCGCAAGGTGTACGACCAGATGAGCGAGCCGCGCTGGGTCATTTCCATGGGGTCGTGTGCCAACGGCGGCGGCTACTACCACTACAGCTATTCCGTTGTGCGCGGCTGCGACCGCATTGTTCCAGTTGACGTATATGTGCCGGGTTGCCCGCCCACGGCGGAAGCCTTGATCTACGGCATCATCCAGTTGCAGCAAAAAATCCGCCGCACCCACACGATTGCGCGTGTCTGAGAGGCCATCAATGACATCAATTGCTTTGCACCCCGAAGCTGTTCGTGACGCTGTTGCAGATGCGTTGGGGGATGCTGCGCGCAGCGTGCACGTTGCTCTGGGGCAGGTCATTGCCGAGGTGTCGGCGGTGCGTTATCTGGAAGCCATGCAAACCTTGCGCGATGCGCCTGCGTGCAGGTTTGAGCAGTTGGTCGATTTGTGTGGAGTGGATCACTCGACCTATGGCGATATTGGCACCGAGGGTGCGCGTTACAGCGTCGTTTCGCACTTGCTCTCCGTGAGTTTGAACCAGCGGGTGCGTGTCAAGGTGTTCTGTCCTGATGACGATTTTCCGGTGGTGGCCTCGGTCAGCGATTTGTGGAATTCGGCCATCTGGTACGAGCGCGAAGCATTTGACCTGTATGGCGTGGTGTTCGATGGCCACGGTGATCTGCGTCGCATCCTGACCGATTACGGTTTCATCGGCCACCCGTTCCGCAAGGACTTCCCGCTGTCGGGACATGTGGAGATGCGCTACGACGCCGATCAGCGCCGCGTGATCTATGAGCCAGTCACCATCGAGCCGCGCGAAGTGACGCCACGAATCATCCGCGAAGACAAATACGGGGGTCTGCACTGACGTGTGCTGACGGATTGCCATGGCTGAAATCAAGAACTATTCCCTGAATCTGGGTCCGCAGCACCCGGCGGCTCACGGCGTTTTGCGTCTGGTGCTGGAGCTCGACGGCGAAGTCGTGCAGCGGGCTGACCCGCACATCGGCTTGCTGCACCGCGCGACTGAAAAACTAGCCGAACACAAAACGTACATCCAGTCGCTGCCTTACATGGATCGGCTCGATTACGTCTCGATGATGTGCAATGAGCACGCCTACTGCCTGGCGATCGAGAAGCTGTTGGGGGTCGAGGTGCCGCTGCGCGCCCAGTACATCCGCGTGATGTTCTCGGAAATTACGCGCGTGATGAATCACTTGATGTGGCTCGGGTCGCACGGCAACGACTGCGGCAGTTCGACCATCCTGATCTACACCTTCCGCGAGCGTGAAGACCTGTTCGACATGTACGAAGCCGTGTCGGGTGCGCGTATGCATGCGGCCTATTTCCGGCCGGGTGGCGTGTACCGCGATCTTCCGGACAGCATGCCGCAGTACAAGGCCAGCAAGGTACGCAATGCGAAATCTCTGGCAGCCCGCAACGAAAACCGCCAAGGCTCGTTGCTTGATTTCATTGAAGACTTCACACAACGGTTCCCCAAGTGCGTGGACGAGTACGAGGTGTTGCTTACCGACAATCGTATCTGGAAGCAGCGCACCGTAGGTGTTGGGGTCCTGTCTGCCGAGCGTGCCCTCAACCTGGGGATGACGGGCCCGATGCTGCGTGGTTCCGGCGTGGTGTGGGACTTGCGCAAGACCCAGCCTTATGAAGTCTACGACCGGATGGAATTCGATGTGCCGGTGGGCGTCACGGGCGACTGTTACGACCGCTACCTGGTGCGTGTGCAGGAGATGCGCGAGTCCAACCGGATCATCAAGCAGTGTGTGGATTGGTTGCGCCAGAACCCTGGCCCAGTGATTACCGACAACCACAAGATCGCACCACCCAGCCGCGAGGCGATGAAGACCGGCATGGAGGATTTAATCCACCATTTCAAGCTATTCACCGAAGGCATGCATGTGCCGGAGGGCGAAGCCTATGCCGCCGTGGAGCATCCCAAGGGCGAGTTTGGTATCTATCTGGTGAGCGATGGGGCCAACAAGCCTTATCGACTCAAAATTCGCGCCCCTGGCTTCCCGCATCTTGCTGCGATGGACGAGTTGGCCAAGGGCCACATGATTGCAGACGTGGTGGCCATCATTGGCACCATGGATATCGTGTTCGGAGAGATTGACCGATGATTTCTGACACAACCCTCACGCGCTTCGCGCGCGAAGTTGCCAAGTACCCGGCTGACCAGAAACAATCCGCTGTGATGGCGTGTCTGGCCATCGTGCAGCAGGAGCAAGGCTTCATCAGCGAAACGTCTGAAGTCGACATTGCTGCCTATCTCGGTATGCCGCAAATTGCCGTACATGAAGTGACGACCTTCTACAACATGTACAACCAGCAGCCGGTTGGCAAGTACAAGCTCAACGTCTGTACCAATCTCCCGTGCCTGCTGCGCGATGGTGGCGAGGCGTTGGCGCATCTGGAGAAGAAGCTCGGTATCTCCATGGGAGGGACGACGGCCGACGGCATGTTTACCTTGCAACAGTGCGAGTGCCTGGGCGCTTGCGCAGACGCGCCGGTGATGTTGGTGAACGACCGATCCATGTGCAGCTTCATGTCCGACGACAAACTCGATCAGCTCGTTGACAGCCTGCGTTCTGCCGAAGGACAAGCATGAAGGCGGCACAGGTACTTGCGCAGTTTCAGGCGGCGGGTTTGGAGACCTGCTTTCATGGACGTCATATCGATCCACAAATTTACGCCGGTCTCGACGGCTCGAACTGGGGTCTGGATGCCTACGTCAAGCGCGGCGGCTACCAGGCCGTGCGCACCATGCTGGGCGCCGACGGTGCGGAGGCCTGGACTCAAGACCAGGTCATTGCGACCGTCAAGGAGTCTGGCCTGCGTGGGCGTGGCGGTGCAGGTTTTCCGACCGGCCTGAAGTGGAGCTTCATGCCGCGCCAGTTTCCTGGTCAGAAGTATCTGGTGTGCAATTCGGACGAGGGTGAGCCGGGTACCTGCAAGGACCGTGACATCCTCATGTACAACCCGCATAGCGTGATCGAAGGCATGATCATCGCGGCCTATGCCATGGGCATCAGCGTGGGCTACAACTACATCCACGGTGAAATTTTCCGGGAATACGAGCGTTTCGAGGCGGCACTTGAAGAGGCGCGCGCCGCGGGATACTTGGGCTCCAAGCTGCTCGGCAGCGACTTCAGTTTCGAGCTGCACGCGCACCATGGTTTTGGCGCCTACATCTGCGGTGAGGAAACCGCCTTGCTCGAGTCGCTGGAAGGCAAGAAGGGTCAACCGCGTTTCAAGCCGCCGTTCCCCGCGAGTTTCGGGCTGTACGGCAAGCCGACCACCATCAACAACACCGAGACCTTTGCGGCGGTTCCGTGGATCATCCGCAATGGCGGGGCAGCGTATCTGGCGTGCGGCAAGCCTAACAACGGCGGCACCAAGATCTTTTCAGTTTCTGGCGACGTGGAACTGCCAGGTAACTACGAAGTGCCCATGGGTACGCCGTTTTCCAAGCTGCTGGAACTGGCGGGCGGCGTGCGCAAAGGCCGGCAGCTGAAGGCGGTCATTCCGGGCGGATCGTCCGCGCCTGTGCTGCCTGCTTCGATCATGATGGACTGCACGATGGATTACGACTCCATCTCCAAGGCTGGCTCCATGCTCGGCTCAGGCGCGGTGATCGTCATGGACGACAGCCGCTGCATGGTTGAGTCACTCAAACGCCTGTCGTATTTCTATATGCACGAGTCCTGCGGTCAATGCACGCCGTGCCGCGAAGGCACGGGCTGGCTGTGGCGCCTGGTTGACCGGATCCATCGCGGCGAAGGACGTGCTGCCGACATGGATGTGCTGGACGACGTGGCGGCCAACATCATGGGGCGCACGATTTGCGCGCTGGGCGATGCAGCGGCCATGCCGGTGCGTGCCATGCTCAAGCATTTCCGCCCTGAATTCGAAGCGATGATTCCCAAGACGAATCCCCGGACGTCGGCCTCGGCCTGATGGTGAGAAAAGCATATGGTTGAAATCGAACTGGACGGGAAAAAAGTAGAAATCGCCGAAGGCAGCATGGTCATGCATGCAGCCGAAAAGGCGGGCACCTATATTCCCCATTTTTGCTACCACAAGAAACTCACGATTGCGGCCAATTGCCGTATGTGTCTTGTGGAAGTGGAAAAGGCTCCCAAGCCCATGCCAGCTTGCTGCACGCCAGTGACGCAAGGCATGGTCGTACGCACCACCAGCGAGAAGGCCATCACGGCGCAGAAGTCGGTGATGGAGTTCCTGCTTATCAACCACCCGCTGGACTGCCCGATATGCGATCAAGGCGGTGAGTGCCAATTGCAGGATCTTGCGGTCGGCTATGGTGCTTCCGCGTCGCGTTACGAAGAAGAAAAGCGCGTTGTGCTGCACAAGGATGTGGGTCCTCTGATTTCCATGGAGGAGATGACGCGCTGCATCCATTGCACGCGCTGCATCCGTTTTGGTCAGGAGATCGGCGGGGTGATGGAGCTCGGCATGATTCACCGTGGCGAGCACTCTGAAATCACGACTGTCGCGGGCGACACGATCGATTCCGAACTGTCGGGCAACATGATCGATATCTGCCCGGTGGGTGCTCTCACCAGCAAGCCATTCCGCTACAGCGCCCGCACCTGGGAGCTCTCACGGCGCAAGTCCATCAGTCCGCACGACTCCACAGGCGCGAACCTTATCGTGCAGGTGAAGAATCACCGCGTGATGCGCGTGCTTCCATTTGAGAACGAAGACGTCAACGAGTGCTGGATTGCCGACCGTGATCGGTTTTCGTATGAAGCGCTCTCCAGCCCCGACCGTCTGGAGCATCCCATGCTCAAGCAAGGCGGCGAGTGGCGCGAAGTCGATTGGCAAACCGCATTGGAATACGTTGCCAATGGTTTGCAAGACATTGATGCTGAGCACGGTGCTGGCAGCATCGGTGCGTTGGTGAGTCCGCACAGCACGCTTGAAGAGCTGCACCTGGCTGGTGCGCTGGTGCGCGGCATCGGCAGCGGTAACATCGATTACCGTTTGCGCCACGCGGACTTTGCCCCTGCAGCAGGCGTGCAGTGGCTGGGACGCACCATTGCATCACTGTCCACGCTCGATTCCGTGCTGGTGGTCGGGTCCAATGTGCGCAAGGACCATCCGCTGTTTGCGCAGCGCATTCGTCAGGCAGCTCGCAAGGGTTGCGTCGTCAGCTCGCTCAACGTGGCAGAGCCGGATTGGGCCATGCCGGTCGCCAACACTATTGCGGCGCCAGCTTCGGATTGGTTGAGGCTGCTGGCCGAAGTGGCTGGCGCAATTGCCCAAGCGCGACAAGTTCAAGCCCCTGTTGGCGGTTCTGAGGCGGGAACTCTGGCCTCTGCTGTCGCTTCGGCTTTGCTGAGCGGTGATCAAAAGGCCATTTTGCTCGGCAACGCTGCAGCCCATCACAGTCAGGCGTCGCAATTGCTGGCGCTGTGCAGCTGGATTGGCGAGCAGACCGGCGCTACCGTGGGCTACCTCACCGAGGCGGCCAATACGGTCGGTGCTCAATGGGTGCGCGCGCTGCCTGATGCCGGCGGCCTGAACGCCGGGCAGATGCTGGCGGGCGCGCTCAAAGGTGTTTTGCTACTCAATAACGAGCCGGAATTCGACAGTGCCGCTGGCGCGCGTGCCAGTGCTGCGCTCGGCCATGCGGATATGGTCGTAACGCTCAGTCCATTCAAAACCAATATGGCGTTCAGCGACGTGCTGCTGCCTATTGCGCCATTCACCGAAACGTCCGGCAGCTTCGTCAATGCGGAAGGGCGCCTGCAAAGTTTCCACGCCGTCGTTCGGCCCTTGGGCGAAACGCGTCCAGGCTGGAAGGTTCTGCGCGTGCTGGCCAACCTCATGGGCATATCCGGGATTGAGTTCGAGAACTCACAGGATGTGCTTGCCCACATTACGGGTGGTGCCAGCACGGAAATTCCACCCGAGCAGCTTGGCAATCGGTCGGACGCGGTAGTGTCTGACTTGGCTGGTGTACCAGGTGAAGCGCCTGCAACCGCGGCCATCTATATGCTCGATGGCCTGGTCCGACGCGCTCCATCGCTGCAAGCTACCCGTGACGGTTTGCTGGCCCGCACCGAGGAGGCTCAGCCATGATCGACGCGATGTACAACGGTGGCTTGCATCTGCTTGAACAGCCTTGGTGGACGGGTGTTGCCTGGCCAGTGCTGTGGATTCTGATCAAAATCGTCGTCGTGCTGCTCCCGCTCATGGGTGCCGTGGCTTATTTGACCCTGTGGGAGCGAAAGCTCCTGGGTTTCATGCAGGTTCGTCACGGCCCCAACCGTGTTGGGCCCTTGGGTCTGCTGCAGCCGATTGCAGACGCGCTCAAGCTTCTGACCAAAGAAATCATCCAGCCGTCTGCCGCGTCCAAAGGCCTGTTTGTACTCGGCCCAATCATGGCCATCATGCCGGCCTTGGCTGCCTGGGTTGTCATTCCTTTCGGACCCGAGGTGGCGCTCACCAATATCAACGCGGGTTTGCTGCTGCTGATGGCCATCACCTCGATTGAGGTCTATGGCGTGATCATCGCGGGGTGGGCGTCGAACTCCAAATACGCTTTTCTCGGCGCCATGCGTGCTTCGGCGCAGATGGTGAGCTACGAAATCGCGATGGGCTTTTGCTTCCTGGTGGTGATCATGGTCTCGGGCAGCATGAACCTGACCGAGATAGTGCTGGGCCAAGCGAGCGGCACGATGACCGGCTATGGTCTGTCGTTTCTGTCCTGGAACTGGCTGCCTCTGCTGCCGATCTTCATCGTGTACCTAGTGTCGGGTGTCGCAGAAGTGAACCGCCACCCTTTCGACGTGGTCGAGGGCGAGGCCGAAATCGTGGCCGGTCACATGGTGGAGTATTCCGGCATGGGGTTTGCCATCTTCTTCCTCGCCGAGTACGCGAGCATGTGGCTGGTCTCCATTACCGCGGTCATCATGTTCCTCGGTGGGTGGCTGTCGCCCATTGCGGCCCTTGACTTCATTCCCGGCTGGATCTGGCTGGGCATCAAGACTTTTGTCGTGGTGTCCATGTTCATCTGGATTCGCGCCACCTTTCCGCGCTTCCGTTACGACCAGATCATGCGTTTGGGCTGGAAGATATTCATTCCGGTGACGCTGGTGTGGCTGCTCGTGGTTGCGGGCTGGCTGCTCTCGCCCTGGAACATCTGGAAATAAGCGGAGATATCTATGGCTGCCGTGTCTGCTGCATCTTTCTCACTGAAAGATTTTTTCAAAAGCTTCATGTTGGTGGAGCTGGTCAAGGGCATGGTCTTGACCGGACGTTACGCGTTTCGTCGCAAGGTCACGGTTCAATTTCCGGAAGAAAAAACACCGTTGTCTCCACGATTTCGTGGCCTGCATGCGCTGCGTCGCTATGAAAACGGCGAAGAGCGTTGCATTGCCTGCAAGCTGTGCGAAGCGGTGTGTCCGGCAGTCGCCATCACCATCGAGTCAGACATCCGCGAAGATGGTTCACGCCGCACGACGCGCTACGACATCGACCTGACCAAATGCATCTTTTGCGGTTTCTGTGAGGAGAGCTGCCCGGTCGATTCGATCGTGGAGACGCACATCCTTGAGTACCACGGCGAGAAGCGCGGCGACCTGTATTTCACCAAGGACATGCTGCTGGCCGTCGGCGACCGATACGAAACTGAAATTGCTGCGGCCAGAGCAGCCGACGCGCCGTACCGCTGAAGCGGACCGGCCCCTTCGCGAGAATTCTTCAAAAGAACCGATTCATGGACGCCAAGACTGGTTTTTTCTATCTCTTTTCGGTCGTGCTGTTGTACGCAGGTTTCCGCGTCATCACGTCGCGCAACCCCGTGCACGCGGTGCTGCACCTGATGCTGGCTTTTTCGCAGGCTTCGGGCCTGTGGCTACTGCTGCATGCAGAATTCTTGGCCATTGTGCTGGTGCTCGTCTACCTGGGTGCGGTGATGGTGTTGTTCCTGTTTGTAGTGATGATGCTGGACATCGACATGTCTGGTGTGCGTCGGGGGTTCTGGAAGCATTTTCCTTTGGCCGCGATTGTTGGCGGATTGATTGCAGTCGAGATGGCGCTCGTCTTGATGGCTGGGTTTCGCGGAACCGAAGAGCCCAAGGCGATGGCTACAGCACTGGATGCCGCTGGTCAGGCGCTGCCATTTTCCAATGCCAAGGCGCTGGGCGAGTTGATGTACACACAGTACCTGCTGCCGGTGGAGATCGCTGCTGTGATTTTGTTGGTGGCCATGGTGGCTGCCATCGCGCTGACCCTTCGTGAGCGCAAGGACAGCAAAGCCATCAACCCGTCGCAGCAGATACGCGTGCGTGCCCAAGACCGCTTGCGCATCGTCAAGCTCGCTTCCACTGTGGCCGCATCTGAACCCTTGGCTGAAGCTGCTGTCGATCCGGAGACCAAAGCATGAGCCTCACCCTTGGCCACTATCTTTCCCTGGGCGCGATGCTGTTCGCGCTGGCGGTGATCGGCATCTTTCTGAATCGCAAGAACCTGATCGTTTTGCTGATGTCGATCGAGCTGATGCTGCTCGCAGTGAACATGAACTTCGTCGCGTTCTCGCACTACCTGGGTGATATGCACGGGCAAGTGTTCGTGTTCTTCATCATGACTGTGGCAGCGGCCGAATCGGCCATCGGTCTGGCCATCCTGGTGCTTTTGTTCCGCAACAAGTCCAACATCAATGCGGACGCGCTCGACACCCTGAAGGGTTGAGGCGACAGATACACAAGGCTTCGCACAATGAGTCAAACCCTTTCCGCTTCCACCCTGTTGATCGTGCCACTGGCGCCTTTGGCTGGGGCCTTGCTCGCCGGCATTTTTGGCACCACCTTGGGTGGCAACTGGCTCGGCCGTCGCGCGAGTCATAGCTTGACTATTCTCGGCGTACTGGCAGCTTTCGTGGTGTCCGCAATGACGCTCAAGAGCGTCGCAGTGGACGGTGCTCGCTTTAACGAGACGCTCTACACCTGGATGGTGGTCGGTGACTTGAAGATGGAGGTCGGCTTCCTCATCGACAGCCTCACGGCCATGATGATGTGCGTGGTGACCTTTGTGTCGCTGATGGTGCACATCTACACCATTGGCTACATGGAAGAAGACGAGGGCTACAACCGCTTCTTCGCCTACATCTCGCTGTTTACCTTCTCCATGTTGATGCTGGTAATGAGCAACAACATGCTTCAACTGTTCTTCGGATGGGAAGCAGTGGGGCTGGTCTCGTATTTGCTCATCGGTTTCTGGTTCAAAAAGCCAACCGCCATATTTGCCAACTTCAAGGCATTCATGGTCAACCGCGTAGGTGACTTCGGTTTTATCCTGGGTATCGGCCTGATCGCCGCCTATACCAACACGCTGAACTCCGGCGAGGTGTTTGCCAAGGCGGGCGATCTAGGTGCGCTGTCGTTTCCTGGTACTTCGTGGATGCTGATCACCGTGATCTGCATCTGCCTTTTTATCGGTGCGATGGGCAAGAGCGCGCAGTTTCCGCTGCATGTCTGGCTACCCGACTCGATGGAAGGCCCCACCCCCATCTCGGCGCTGATTCACGCGGCCACCATGGTAACGGCCGGCATCTTCATGGTGGCGCGCATGTCGCCGCTATTTGAGTTGTCTGACGCCGCATTGAATTTCATTCTGATTATTGGCGCCATTACGGCCCTGTTCATGGGGTTCCTGGGCATCATCCAGAACGACATCAAGCGCGTAATCGCCTATTCAACGCTTTCGCAGCTTGGTTACATGACTGTGGCGCTCGGTGCGTCGGCGTATTCGGTGGGCGTGTTTCACCTGATGACGCACGCGTTTTTCAAGGCGTTGCTGTTCCTGGGAGCCGGCTCGGTGATCATCGGCATGCACCACAATCAGGACATCCGCTGGATGGGCGGCGTGCGCAAGTACATGCCAATCACCTGGATCACGTTTCTGCTGGGCTCTCTGGCCTTGATCGGCATGCCTCTGTTTGCCGGTTTCTACTCCAAGGACAGCATCATCGAAGCCGTGCACGCCAGCACCCTGCCAGCGGCCGGGTTTGCCACGTTTGCCGTGCTGGCCGGCGTGTTCGTTACGGCGTTCTATTCGTTCCGTCTGTACTTCCTGGTGTTCCATGGCAAGGAGCGCTACGACCAGAACCCGGATGCGCACCACCACGGTGCAGAGGACGAGCCCGACCCGCATCACCACCAGGACGATCACAGCAAGCCGCACGAGTCGCCTTGGGTGGTGACGGTGCCACTGGTGCTGTTGGCCATTCCGTCGGTGGTCATCGGTTTTCTCACTATCGGGCCCATGCTGTTTGGTGATTTCTTCAAGGGCGTCATTGCGGTGGATGCTGCGCGCCACCCCGCGATGGCGGAGCTGGCCGAGGCGTTCCATGGACCAGTGGCCATGGCACTGCATGGCCTGACTGCTGCGCCCTTCTGGCTCGCGTTGGCAGGGGTCGCGGCGTCCTACTACATGTATATGGTGAATCCGGCGTTGCCGTCCGCTATCAAGCGCATGTTCCAGCCCATCTACACCTTGTTGGAAAACAAGTACTACCTGGACTGGATCAACGAGAACATCCTGGCGCGTGCAGCGCGTGGGCTCGGTGTCGCTTTCTGGAAGGGCGGCGATCAGGCCGCGATTGATGGCGCGCTGGTGAATGGTTCCTGGAAATTGGTGGGTTGGGTTGCGGGCGTGGTGCGGCGTGTCCAAACAGGCTATGTCTTCCACTACGCGCTTGTCATGATCCTGGGTGTCTTTGTGTTCATGACGTACTTCGTCTGGCTCAACAAGTAGGAAGAAAAAAAATGGGTGTGTTGAGTCTTGCTGTCTGGACGCCGATCGCGTTTGGTCTCCTGCTGCTGTTTTTCGGTCGCGATGAGCACGCCCGCGCAGTCCGCTGGCTGGCGCTGGTGGGCGCTTTGGCTGGGTTGGTTGTTACCTTTCCATTGATGGCCGGCTTTGTTCCAGGCACTGCGGACATGCAGTTCGTCGAAAAGGCGCCATGGATCGAGTCGTTGCAGATCTTCTACCACCTGGGCGTGGACGGAATTTCGTTCTGGTTTGTTCCGCTCACCGCCTTCATTACGGTGATTGTGGTCATCGCGTCGTGGGAGTCCATTACCTCGCGCGTGAACCAGTACATGAGCGCGTTCCTCATCCTTTCGGGGATCATGATTGGCGTCTTCACTGCACTGGATGGGCTGCTGTTCTACGTGTTCTTCGAGGGCACGCTGATTCCGATGTACCTGATCATTGGTGTCTGGGGCGGCCCGCGCAAGATTTACGCAGCCTTCAAGTTCTTCCTGTACACCTTGCTCGGCTCGCTCTTGATGCTGATCGCGATGCTCTATCTCTACAACGAGGCAGGCGGCAGTTTCGACATTGCGACGTGGCACACCCTGCCACTGTCTGCATACGCGCAGACCATGTTGTTTTTTGCGTTTTTTGCTGCCTTCGCGGTCAAGATACCCATGTGGCCGGTGCATACGTGGCTGCCTGACGTGCACGTCGAGGCGCCCACAGGTGGTTCTGCTGTGCTGGCGGCCATCATGCTCAAGCTTGGCGCCTACGGGTTTTTGCGCTTCTCGCTGCCAATCGCGCCCGACGCATCTCGGGAATGGGCGTGGCTGATGATTGCGCTTTCGCTGATTGCCGTCATCTATGTGGGCCTTGTTGCCATGGTGCAAAAGGACATGAAGAAGCTCGTGGCCTATTCGTCTGTCGCGCACATGGGCTTTGTCACGCTGGGTTTTTTCATCTTCAACGATCTGGGGCTTTCGGGTGGCATTGCCCAAATGATTGCGCATGGCCTGGTGTCAGCTGCCATGTTCCTCTCCATCGGCGTGCTCTACGACCGTTTGCACTCGCGCGAAATTGCCGACTATGGCGGCGTGGCCAACACCATGCCCAATTTCGCGCCGTTTGCGCTGCTGTTCTTCATGGCCAATTGCGGCCTGCCGGGCACGGCAGGGTTCGTGGGCGAGTGGATGGTGATTTTGGCGGCGGTTCGGGCCAATTTCTGGGTTGGCCTGGCGGCTGCGACAGCGCTCATCTGGGGCGCTGCCTATAGTCTGTGGATGTTCAAGCGCGTATACCTTGGCGCGCCAGGCAACGCCAACGTCCGCGCAATGCTGGATATTGGTCGCCGCGAGTTTTTTGTGCTGGCCTTGTTGGCTGTGTCCATTCTCGCCATGGGTTTGTATCCCAAGCCGGTAACCGACGTCACCGATGCTTCAGTAGCCAAGTTGCTCAAGCACGTGGCCCTGTCCAAGCTGAACTGACCTGATCGAAAAAGAGTATTCGAATGATTGACAACATCAGCTGGCTGGCGATTTACCCTGAGATAGTGCTGCTGGTCATGACCTGCGTGATCGCGCTGGTAGACCTCGCGGTGACCAGCCCTCGTCGCACGGCCACCTACCTTCTGTCCATGCTGACGCTGGCTGTGGTGGCAGTGCTTCAAGGCATGTACGCCAGCAGTGGTGAGACGTTCTACGGTTTTGGCAACATGATCGTCAGCGACGCCATGGGCAACTGGCTCAAGTGCTTTGCCACCGTGGCCTTGATGGTGACCTTGGTCTATGGGCGGCCGTATGCAGGCGATCGCGACATGCTGCGCGGCGGCGAGCTGTTTACGCTCAGCATGTTTTCGTTGCTCGGCATGTTCATCATGATTGGCGCCAACAACTTTCTTTTGATTTATCTGGGTCTGGAGCTGCTCACCTTGTCCAGCTATGCCCTGGTGGCTTTGCGCCGCAAAGATGGTGTGGCCACCGAGGCGGCGATGAAGTATTTTGTGCTCGGCGCCATGGCCAGCGGGTTTCTGCTCTACGGTCTTTCCATGCTGTACGGTGCCACCGGCTCGCTGGACATCGGTGAGGTGTTCAAGGCGGTCAGCTCTGGTCAGATTCGCCATCAGGTGCTGGTGTTCGGTCTGGTGTTCATCGTCGCCGGCTTGGCCTTCAAGCTCGGTGCCGTGCCTTTTCACATGTGGGTGCCGGACGTTTACGAAGGCGCGCCCACCGTGGTCACGCTGCTGATCGCGGGCGCGCCCAAGCTGGCTGCCTTCGCCATCATCATGCGTTTGCTCGTCGACGGTTTGTTGCCACTCGCCATTGACTGGCAGCAGATGCTGGCGGTGCTGGCGATTGGTTCGCTGTTGGTTGGTAACCTTGCAGCCATTGCGCAGACCAACCTCAAGCGCATGCTGGCCTATTCCACCATTTCGCAAATGGGGTTCGTGCTCCTGGGCCTGATGTCGGGCGTTGTGAACGGCAATGTCGATGCTGCGACCGTGCAGGCGGCTTACAGCGCTTCGATGTTCTATGTGGTGACCTATGTGTTGACCACGCTTGCTGCTTTTGGCGTCATCATGCTGCTGGCGCGTAGTGGCTTTGAGAGCGACAACATTGCCGACATGGCCGGCCTGAACCAGCGCAGCCCGTTGTACGCCGGCATTCTGGCTGTCTGCCTTTTCTCCATGGCAGGCGTGCCGCCACTGGTTGGTTTCTATTCGAAGCTGGCCGTGTTGCAAGCGCTTGTGGCTACGGGTGAATCGGCCTACGTCGCCCTGGCAGTCTTCGCAGTGATGATGTCGCTGATTGGTGCGTTCTACTACCTGCGTGTGGTCAAGGTGATGTACTTTGATGCGCCGGTACAGACGGCGCCAGTCAGTGCCGCGCCGCTAGAGGTGCGCGTCGTGCTCACACTCAATGGTGCCCTGCTGTTCGTGCTGGGTATATTGCCTGGCGGATTGATGGCCTTGTGCAGTGACGCCATATTGCGTTCACTAGCCTCCTGAGCCGCAATGACGCAGAGCGGAGCCATCTGGCTCGTGATTCTTCTGGCCTGCCTGGCAGCCAATTTGCCGTTTGCCAACCAGCGTGTGTTGGCTATCGGGCCTCGCTTGCAGCCCAAGAAGCGCCTGGTGCTGCGCTTTTTGGAGCTGGTGGTCATGTATTTCGTGGTGGGAGCGATTGGCATGTTGCTGGAAAAGCGCGCCGGCCAGAATGCTCCACAGCAGTGGGAGTTTTATGCCGTCACAGGCACTTTGTTCATCACGCTGGCGTTTCCAGGGTTTGTCTACCGCTACTTGCTACGGCATCGCAGCTAGGCAATTTGCTGCGCGGGAACGGGCATGAAGGTTCTGGATCTGCAATGCGCCAACAGCCACGTTTTCGAGGGTTGGTTCGCCGATGAGGCCGCGTTCCAGCGCCAATTGACTGAGGGCTTGCTGCAGTGCCCCGTGTGTGCCAGCGTGGCAATCCACAAGCTCTTGAGTGCGCCGCGCATCAACCGGGGTGCCGTGCCCGCGACAGCCGCTCCCTCGTCAGGAACTGCAACAGAAAGCAGCCCCCTCACGCAAGCAACCTGGCTGCAACGTGCCCGCGACATGGTGGCGCAAGCCGAAGATGTGGGCGAGCGTTTCGCCAATGAAGCTCGCGCCATGCACGAAGGTGAGCAGCGCAGCCGCTCCATCAAGGGCGTTGCCAGTGCGGAGCAGGCGCAAGAGTTGATTTCCGAAGGAATCCTGGTGCTCCCGGTCCCGCGGGTGCTCAGTGACACACTGCACTGAGCTGCAATACTATTGATAGCATTCTACGCTTGCCCAGTAAGCGCTAGAGGTGTATTTCGTCTAAATTCCTGACTATGCGGTGAATTGCAAGGCAGCCAGACGGGCATAGGTCTGACCGCGCGCAATCAGCTCGCTGTGGCTACCTTCTTCCACGATCCGACCGTGGTCCAGTACCACGATGCGGTCGGCGTTCTGTACCGTTGCCAAGCGGTGGGCAATGACCAGCGTTGTGCGCTGGCCGGTGTGACTCTGCATCGCAGCGTCGAGCGCCGCCTGCACCATGCGCTCGCTCTCGGCGTCAAGCGCGCTGGTCGCCTCATCCAGCAGCAGCAGGCGGGCATTCTTCAAGATGGCGCGAGCGATCGCGATGCGCTGGCGTTGACCACCCGACAGGCGCACCCCCCGCTCGCCCAGGAAGGTGTCGTAGCCCTCGGGCAGGGCGCTGAGAAAATCGTGCGCAAACGCATCGCGTGCGGCTGCATGCACTTCGTCCACGCTCGCGCCCGGACGTCCGTAACGGATATTTTCCAGGGCGGTGGCAGAGAATATGACAGCGTCTTGCGGCACGGTGCCGATCTGCTGCCGCAAAACTTCAAGGCTGAGGTCGCGTAAGTCGATGCCGTCGAACCGTATACCGGGGAGCGGCTGCTGCGCATCAGTTGTTGGATCGTCCACGTCATAGAAACGCTGCAGGAGCTGGAAGACGGTGGTCTTGCCAGCACCGCTTGCGCCCACCAGAGCCACCGTCTCGCCGGGGCGCAAGCTCAGTGTGAAGTCCGTCAGTGCCGCCTGTGCGGGCCGCGAAGGGTAGTGAAAAGTCACGCGGTCGAAGACGACCTCCAGCCCTGCGCTGCCGCTAGCCAAGGTTTGCGGGCGCGCCGGGGAGGCGACAGGCGAGCGACTCGCCAGCAATTCCATCAGGCGCTCGGTGGCGCCGGCGGCACGCAGCACGTCGCCATAGACTTCCCCCAGAACGGCGGCGGCTCCTGCCAGCAGGCCGACGTAGAGCACGGTCTCGCCAAGGTGTCCGGCCGTCATGCTGCCAGCCAATACCGCCTGTGTTCCTCGAAAAAGTCCCCACAGCAGCAAGGCGGCGTTTGCAATGATGATGAAGGCCACCAAAGCGGCGCGCGCGCGTGAGCGCCGCACCGCAGTCACGAAAGCGTTTTGCGTTGCGACTGCAAACCGCTTCGATTCAATCGCTTCGGCCGTGAAACTTTGTACGACCGGCACCGCATTGAGTACCTCGGCTGCAATAGCGCTGGCATCGGCCACCCGGTCCTGGCTGGCGCGCGAGAGCTTGCGCACCCGCCTGCCTATCCACATCGCAGGCAACACGACAACCACCAGCATGACGAGCACGATGAGCATGATGCGCGGGTTGGTCCATACCAGCATGACGATGGCGCCCATGCCCACCACGGCGTTGCGAAGCCCCATCGACAGCGAGGAACCGACCACGGTCTGTACCAAGGTCGTATCGGCGGTCAGGCGAGAGAGCACTTCCCCGCTCTGCGTGGTCTCGAAGAACTGGGGGCTCTGGCGCAGCACGTGCGTGTAGACGGCATTGCGCAGGTCAGCCGTCACGCGCTCTCCAAGCCAGCTCACCATGTAAAAGCGCGCCGAAGAAAAGAGCCCCAGCATGATGGCAACGCCGAACAGCGCCAGAAAGTGGTTGCGCAGTGCCAGCGCTGCCGCGCCACCGCTCTGCGGCGTCAAGCCGCCGTCAATCAGGGTGCGCAAAGCCACGGGAAAGGCCAGTGTCGCGACCGCTGCCAGCAGCAGGAACAGGAACGCCAACGCCAAGCGCCCCCGATAAGGGCGCAGGAAAGGTAGCAGGCCCGAGAGGGAGCGAGGCGCGCCGGTTGGCAAGGTGTTGGGTGAGCGTTGGGCCATGCAGACGAGTGTATTGGGGCGGCTCTGTAGGCAGTTTTACATACGCGTTAGTCCTAGTGTTGTTGACCTTTCGCGAGCCTTACGATCACCCTCGACAGTTTTGCATGCTGTGCTCTGCACTGCACCCTATTTTCACGAAAGCATTTCAGGCCCCGATGAGCGATTTCATTCTTGAGACTCGGAATTTGACTAAAGAGTTCAAGGGCTTTACCGCCGTGAGCGATGTCACCTTGAACGTGGAGCGTCATACGATCCATGCACTAATCGGTCCCAACGGGGCAGGCAAGACCACGTGTTTCAATCTGCTGACCAAGTTTCTTGAGCCTACATCAGGCAGCATTCGTTTCAATGGACGCGATATCACGCGTGAGCAACCGGCCCAGATTGCACGCCGTGGCGTGATCCGGTCGTTCCAGATTTCCGCGGTTTTTCCGCACCTCACGCTCATCGAAAACGTGCGTGTCGGGCTGCAGCGCAAGCTAGGCACATCGTTTCATTTCTGGCGCAGCGCGCGCAGCCTGCACAAGCTCGACGACCGTGCCATGCAGCTGCTCACGGAAGTCGGCCTGGAAGACATGGCAGACGAAGTCACCGTGAACTTGCCGTACGGTCGCAAGCGCGCGCTCGAGATTGCCACCACCCTTGCCATGGAGCCCGAGCTGATGCTGCTCGACGAGCCCACCCAGGGCATGGGTCACGAGGATGTAGACCGTGTCACTGAGCTGATCCGCAAGGTATCTGCCGGGCGCACCATCCTGATGGTGGAGCACAACATGAAGGTGGTATCGACCATCGCCAATCGAATCACTGTGTTGCAACGCGGCGCAGTTCTGGCCGAGGGGCCTTATGAAGAAGTTTCTGTGAATCCTGACGTAATGGAAGCCTACATGGGTAGTACCGATGCCCAGCTGGAAGGAGCGCACTGACATGGCAACTACCGCCAGCCAGACTCCCGCCCTTGAAATCACCGACCTTAAGGCCTGGTACGGTGAATCCCATGTGCTGCATGGCATCAACATCGTTGTCCAGCCTGGAGAAGTGGTCACGCTGTTGGGTCGCAACGGCGCCGGCCGCACCACGACGCTGCGCGCCGTGATGGGCTTGACGGGTGCACGCACAGGATCCATCAAGATCAATGGCTCGGAAGCGATCAATTTGTCGACGCACCGCATCGCGCATCTTGGCGTCGGCTATTGCCCGGAAGAGCGGGGCATTTTTTCCAGCCTGACCTGCGAGGAAAATTTGTTGTTGCCTCCGGTGCTCAAGACCGGAACGCCGGGCATGTCGCTCGAAGAAATTTACGAGTTGTTCCCCAACCTGGCCGAGCGCCGCAACAGCCAGGGAACGCGGCTCTCGGGTGGCGAGCAGCAGATGCTTGCGGTCGCCCGCATCTTGCGCACGGGCGCCAAGTTGCTCCTGCTTGATGAAATATCCGAAGGCTTGGCGCCAGTCATCGTGCAGGCATTGGCCCGCATGATCACCATGCTGCGCAGCAAGGGCTACACCGTCGTCATGGTGGAGCAAAACTTCCGTTTTGCCGCACCACTGGCAGACCGGTTTTACGTGATTGAGCATGGGGCAGTGGTGCAAAACTTCACGTCCAGCGAGCTTGAATCGCGCATGCCCATATTGAATCAGTTGCTCGGTATTTGAGCTGTGATGGCGGCCCGTGTTCACGCGGGCTGCCTTTGTTTTTGTTTTCCAACCGTCCGTAAGGAGATACCGCATGAAGTACAAGCACACTACCCTGGCCCTGATGCTGGCCGCTGCAGGTCTGGCAACTGGCGCCGCACACGCACAGGAAAAGGTCACGATCGGTTTCATCACCGACATGTCCAGCCTGTATTCGGACGTGGAGGGTAAAGGCGGCGCAGAAGCCATCCAGATGGCCATCGATGATTTCGGCGGCAAAGTGCTGGGTCAGCCCATCAAGCTGCTGACGGCAGACCACCAGAACAAGGCCGACATCGCCGCTGCCAAGTCGCGCGAGTGGGTTGATACCGAAGGCGCAACCATGCTCTTCGGTGGCACCAACTCCGGCACCGCACTTGCCGGCGCCAAAGTGGCCCTCGAAAAGAAGGTTGTGTACATGAACAACGGCGCCGGTTCTTCCGCGCTGACCAATGCTCAGTGCAACCCCTACATCGTTCACTACGCTTACGACACGGTTGCGTTGGCCAAGGGTACTGGTGGCGCCATCGTTGACACCGGCGGCAAGAGCTGGTTCTTCCTGACCGCTGACTACGCTTTCGGTCATTCGCTTGAGAAAGACACCAGCGCCGTTGTTGAAGCCAAGGGCGGTAAGGTGCTCGGCGCCGTGCGTCACCCGCTGAACGCGTCTGACTTCTCGTCCTTCCTGCTGCAGGCGCAAAGCTCCAAGGCACAAGTTCTGGCCTTGGCCAATGCTGGCGGCGACCTGATCAACTCGATCAAGGCTGCCAAGGAATTCGGCATCGACAAGACCATGAAGGTGGCGGGCCTGCTCGTGTTCCTGAGCGACGTCCACAGCTTGGGTCTGAAGAACACGGCTGGCCTGCAGTTCACCACCAGCTGGTACTGGGACAAGGACGCCGAGTCGCGCAAGTTTGCTGACAAGTACTTTGCCAAAATGAAGCGCATGCCTACCAGCATCCAGGCAGCCGACTACTCGGCCACCATGACCTACCTCAAGGCCGTGGAAGCTGTGAAGACGACGAACTCCGACAAGGTCATGGAGTACATCAAGAAGACGCCTATCAACGACATGTACGCCAAGAACGGCATCGTGCGTCCAGACGGCCGCATGCAACACGACATGTACCTCGTGGAAGTCAAGCAGCCTGGCGAATCCAAGAAGCCTTGGGACTACCTCAAGATCGTCAAAACGATGCCTGGCGAGACGGTGTTCACCACCAAAGCCGAGAGCACTTGCGCGCTCTGGAAGTAATTTCCTGAGCTCCACCTAACCGAATCGCTTCTTACCGCCGCTCCCATGGAAATTTTTGGTGTCTCATTGCCGGCGTTGCTGAGCCAGCTCCTTTTGGGGTTGGTCAATGGCTCGTTCTACGCAATTCTCAGTCTCGGGCTGGCCGTTATCTTCGGCTTGCTCAACGTCATCAATTTTGCGCACGGTGCGCTGTTCATGATGGGGGCGGTAGTTACATGGATGGCCATGAACTACCTCGGTCTCAACTATTGGGTCATGCTCGTGGTTGCGCCCTTGGTGGTAGGGCTTTTCGGTGTGGTGGTCGAGCGCTTGCTCTTGCGCTGGATCTACAAGCTGGACCATCTCTATGGTCTGCTGTTGACCCTGGGTCTGACGCTGTTGATCGAAGGGGTATTTCGCTCGATCTACGGCGTTTCGGGTCTGCGCTATGACACACCAGAGCTGTTGTCCGGCGGCACGAACCTTGGGTTCATGTTCATGCCGAACTACCGCGCCTGGGTGGTGGTGGCGTCGATCACGGTATGTATCGCAACCTGGTTTGTGATCGAAAAAACCAAACTGGGCGCCTATTTGCGCGCAGGAACTGAAAATCCACGACTGGTCGAAGCGTTCGGCGTGAACGTACCCGTCATGGTGACTTTGACTTATGCCTTTGGCGCTGCGTTGGCGGCATTCGCTGGCGTGCTTTCGGCACCGATCTACCAAGTCTCGCCCTTGATGGGCCAGAACCTGATCATCGTCGTGTTTGCTGTCGTCGTGATTGGCGGCATGGGCTCGATCATGGGCTCTATCCTTACCGGCCTCGGGCTGGGAGTGATCGAAGGTTTCACCAAAGTTTTTTATCCAGAAGCATCGTCGACCGTGGTGTTCATCATCATGGTGATCGTGCTCCTGATTCGCCCCGCCGGTCTGTTCGGCAAAGAAAAATAAGGGGCCCGTACCATGAATCTCAAGAAACTTTCTACGCTGGGCTATGGCCTGCTGTTTGTCGGTCTGCTGATTGCCCCATTCGTGGGTGTCTATCCCATCTTTGTGATGAAGCTGCTGTGCTTCGCCTTGTTTGCTGCGGCGTTCAACCTGCTGCTCGGATACGTAGGGATGCTGTCGTTCGGTCATGCCGCTTTCCTGGGCGGCGCCGCCTACATGACTGGAGAGTCGATCAAGCACTGGGGCTTTCCGCCAGAAGTAGCCCTGCTCTTTGGTACGGCCGTTGGTGCGTTGTTAGGGCTGGTAGTCGGATTTTTTGCCATCCGTCGCGAGGGCATTTATTCGACCATGATTACGCTTGCGCTGGCGCAAATGTTGTTCTTTCTTGCGCTTCAAGCTCCTTTTACTGGCGGTGAAGACGGCTTGCAGGCGGTTCCACGCGGGAAGATGTTCGGGTTTCTCAATCTCAAAGACGACATGGTGCTGTATTACGTAGTGCTGGTGATCGTGATTGCGGCGTTCCTGCTTATCGTGCGTACCGTGCATTCGCCTTTCGGCCAGGTGCTCAAGGCCATCAAGGAGAACGAGCCGCGTGCGACCTCGCTTGGCTACGATACCAACCGTTTCAAACTGCTGGCTTTTGTACTGTCAGCTGCGCTGTCGGGACTTGCAGGTTCACTGAAGACCCTGGTGATGGGTTTTGCGACTCTGAGCGATGTGCATTGGACTCAGTCGGGGCACGTGGTGCTGATGACGCTGGTGGGCGGATTGGGCACGCTGTCGGGTCCGCTGATCGGTGCCGCCGTGGTGGTGATGCTGGAAGACAAGCTGGGCGAAATTGGACAGTTCCTGACCGACATGACGAGCATCGAATGGTTCAGCACGCTGGGTGAATCGGTCACCATGGTCACGGGTCTGATTTTCGTGATTGCGGTGCTGGCCTTCCGCAAGGGCATCATGGGTGAGCTCATCGCCTGGCTGGAGCGGCGCCAGGGCGCAAGCAAACCGTAATTACATGGCTAGTCGCGCGGCGTATCCGGTCATCTCCAGATAGCCGCGCCCCACCGGACTCCCATCCCTGCCGCGCAGCTCGCTCAGGCCTTCCCAATAGAAGGCGCCGGTGGATGCCCGGCTGTCAAGCTCCTGTGCATCCAGCAGGGCATGCACTTCAAAGACGCCAGCCGGTGTGTCCAATCGCCAAGCCACAGGGTAGCGGGCACCGCTAGTGCCACTGCTCCAGGTGCGCAGCGGCGTAAAGCGCAACTCCCCAACGGCAAAGTTCTGTACCGCGGAGCCTGGCGTGCGCCACGAGCCGCCCAGCCACAGGGCGCTGCCGTCGGCGCGGCGCAGCTGAAAGGCGGTCAGCGCACTGCCGTCCTGCAGGTTCATCCCGATCCAGTCCCAACCCACTGCTTCCTCAGGCAGGATGGCTTCGCTGGCCTCATGGTCCAGCCAGGCGCGCGCAGCAGCAGGCTCCACGTCCAGGCGCTCGCGTCCGAGGGTGATCGTTCCATGCGCTCGCAGCTGCGGCTCGGTGATGTAGTAGCTCAGGTTGTCGGCGTGCGGGCCCTTGCGCGAGAGGCCACCATCGCCTTGCAGCAGCACGCTTTGGGTGGCTTCCAGCTCCAACTCCAGCGCGAAGGCGTCGCCCTGCATGCGTGCGCTGTAGCGGCTGCGTCCCGCAGTCTCGGTGCGCTTCAGGGACCAACTGCTAAGTACGACATCGGTGTCCTTCTCACTGGCCTCTGCCAGACCGAAGCCGGCCCGGGCGATGCGCTGGTCGTGCAGCAGCCGGCTGCCTTGTACGTCGGTGAGAGCAGCGTGGGCAAAGATCAGGTGCCGCGCTGCGAATTGGGAGCGCAGCGCCTGGGTGCCCGGCACGCGGCTGCGAAAAAACGTGAGCTGAAACCCGAAGCTGCGCTCGCCTGTCTGTGTGTAGCCGGTGAGGTACCACCACTCGGTGCGCAACTCTGGGTGGCTGCCATGGTCGCGTGGAAAACGCAGCGGGCCGGCGGGGATGGACTGCGCACCTGCGCCAGGCACCAGTGCCAGCGTGCCGATGCAGACTGCAAGCCAGTCGCGTCTCGACCATGCCGCTGCTCTAATTACGGCGGGTTGGGTCAGGTTTAGCTGGGTCGAATCGCCAGCATCTTCGGTGGCGCCTGCGCGGGTGCTTGCATGGAGGGGCATGCGCAGATTGTGGTGCAGTCGCTGTTTTGCTTCACCAGTCCTCCTTGACTGCCATCACTGCGTCGCGCCCCGCCGCTGCGCGCCCGGCCAGCCAGGCAGTGGCGGTGCCGGCCAGCACCACGGCGGCGCACAACAGCAACAAGCGGCCGATAGGCAAGCGCAGCTCCATGGTCCAGTGAAAGCTCTGCGGGTTCACCACCAGCACCAGCACCATGGCCACCGCCACGCCCAGCAGCAGGCCGGCGGCCGCGCCCACGCCCGTCCAGGCTGCGCCCTCGCCAGCTATTACCGCCAGAATTTGCCTACGCGTCAGGCCCAGGTGCGCCAGCAGGCCGAACTCCTTGCGCCGCGCCAGCACCTGCGCGCTGAAACTTGCGGCCACGCCAAACAGGCCGATGCCGATGGCCAGTGCCTGCAGCCAGTAGGTGACAGCAAAGCTGCGGTCGAAGATGCGCAGCGAGCGCTCGCGAACCTCGCCCGCCGACGAGAAGGCCAGGCCTTCGGCTGCGGCGGCGCCGAAATCCTGCTCTGCCAGTTGCGTGACAGCGCGGCGCACGCCTGCCAGGTCGGCATCCGCTGCCGGCCACAGCGCCAGATCGTTCGCGCCGCGCTCGCCGCTCAAGGCGGCAAAGTCGGCACTGTCCATCACCAGCGCGCCGGTCTGACGGGCGTAGTCGCGCCACACACCTGCTACAAAAAAAGAAGCTGCTCGCGCTTGTCCAGATTGCGCTAGAGCCATAAAAGGTTCAAAAAATGGCGCCAGATCAGACCCGGGTTGCGCGCCCCAGAGCTCTGCCGCCGCTTCACTGGCGTACACCGCAATGCGGCCGGGCGGCACGCTGAGCGCGGGCGCGGTCAAGGGCAGCACCTTGTTGGCGCCGGCTTGAAGCGACCGGGCAATCAGCGCCACCGGAGGGCGAGCAAGGTCCGGCTGCAGCTGCACCACCCGCAGGCCTTCCACGCGCGCCAGTTGTGGCAGGGCGCGCGTGGCCTGTACAAAGCCCTCGCTGAACGCTTGATCACCGTCAGCGGCAGCGCCGCGCAGATAG
>JAUCDU010000001.1:0-33800 GCA_034674825.1 Giesbergeria sp. | reverse complement strand
ACCTTGTTCGAGAACTCGCGCATCACCTGCGCTGCGGCGGTGATCTCGCCAATGGTTTCCTTCTTCACGCGCAGGCCCGTGACGATGGCCGCCGTCATCACGGGGGAGAGCTCGCCCTGCATGATCATGCGCATCAGGTGCAGCATTTCGTCGTGAAAAATTTCCCGGTGTTCTACGGTGCGCTGCAGCGCTTCTTGCGGCGTGATGGACATGGGGACTTTCTGCATGGAGGGGGTCAATAGACGGCTGGAGCGCCAGCCGATGGCGCCGCCGTAGCGCCCGCAGCACCCACAGGTGAGACGGCAAAAAACTGGCGCACGCAATCGAGCGCGTACGCCACGCCTGCCGCGTCCACATCGAGGTGCGTGACAAAGCGCAGGCCAATCAGGCCAGTTGCCAGCACGCCGCGCTGCTGCAACCATTCCAGCAACGCCGGGCCGCGACCGTCCGCCACGTCGGCAAACACGATGTTGGTGCTGGCCGAGCGCACGCTGAGGCCGTCAATGCCTTGCAGACCTTGTGCCAGTTGCTGCGCCAGCGCGTGGTCCTGCGCCAGCCGGTCCACATGGTGCTCCAGCGCGTACTGCGCTGCTGCGGCCAGAAAGCCCGCCTGGCGCAGGCCACCGCCGGCCATTTTGCGCAGGCGCCGGGCGCGCTCGATGAGTTCTTGCGAACCGCACAAGGCCGAGCCGATGGGTGCGCCCAGGCCTTTGCTAAAGCACACCGAAAGGCTGTCGAAGTGCGCGGCAATCTCGCGCACACGCTCCAGCGCGCTTTGGCCAGGCGCCGCTGACGCCACAGCCGCGTTGAATACGCGCGCGCCATCCAGGTGGTTGGCCAGGCCGTGCTGGCGCGCCAGATCGGTGGCGCCGCGCAGGTAGTCGTCGGGCATCACCTGACCGTTCCAGGTGTTTTCCAGGCACAGCAGGCGCGTGCGCGCGAAATGCGGGTCGTCGGGCTTGATGGCGGCGGCAATGTCGGCCAGCGCCATGCGGCCACCTGCATCTTGCGCGAGGGGCTGGGGCTGCACGCTGCCAAACACCGCCGCGCCACCGCCTTCGTAGCGGTAGGTGTGGGCGTTCTGGCCGACGATGTATTCGTCGCCGCGCTGGCAGTGCGCCAGGATGCCGCACAGGTTGCTCTGCGTGCCGCTGGGCATGAAGAGCGCGGCTTCCTTGCCGGTAATGGCGGCAATGCGCTGCTGCAAGGCATTGACCGAGGGGTCGTCGCCGAACACATCGTCGCCCAGCGGCGCGGCCATCATGGCGGCGCGCATGGCGGCGGTGGGCTGGGTGACGGTGTCGCTTCTTAAGTCAATTGGCATCAGCAGCCCTCGAATGGTTGGCAAAAAATGGATGGGCAAGGGGCTTTGCACCCGCGGCACCGCGGAACTGGCCTTGCCAGGCCGCCGCAGCCGCCCGCTCCCGCCGAAGGCGAGAGAGGGGGGTGACGCGAAGCGGCGCGGGGGGTGCTTTCATTTATCCAGAAAATTTTTCAGCAACGCATGACCCTGCTCGCTCAGGATGCTTTCCGGGTGGAACTGCACGCCCTCGATCGGCAGCTCCTTGTGGCGCACGCCCATGATTTCACCGTCGTCCGTCCAGGCCGTGATCTCCAGCACTTCGGGGCAACTCGCGCGCTCGATCGACAGCGAGTGGTAGCGGTTGACGGTGAACTGGCGCGGCAGGCCAGCGAACACGCCCGTTTGCGTAGTCGTGATGACGCTGGTCTTGCCGTGCATCAGCTCTTGCGCGCGCACGATCTTCCCGCCAAACGCGGCGCCAATGGCCTGGTGGCCCAGGCACACGCCCAGAATCGGCAGCCGGCCGGCGAAATGCTGGATCGCCGGCACCGAAATGCCGGCCTCCTGTGGCGAGCACGGGCCGGGCGAGACCACCAGCCGGTCCATGGCACCCGAGGCGAGGCGCGCGTCCAGATCGGCCAGCGTGACTTCGTCGTTGCGCACGACTTCGACCTCGGCCCCCAGTTCACCCAAGTACTGCACGATGTTCCAGGTGAAGCTGTCGTAGTTGTCGATCATCAGGAGCTTCATACGCCGTCTCCCTGGTTGGAGGTCTCGCGCAGTCGCACGAACTCACGGTCCTCGAAGGCGATGCACGCCTCCATCATGCTGCGGTAGATCTGCTCGATCACGGCGGCGTCGCCGCCCTCGGCGGCCGCGCGTTCGCGCACGCGCTCCACGATGGCTTCGATGCGCGCTTCGTCACGCACTTGGCTGGCCTGCGGTTTGATGCGTGCCGCCTGCGTCATGTATCCCACGCGCTCGACCAGCAGTGGCACCAGAACGTCGTCCAGCGCGTCGATGGCGCGGCGCACGTCCTGCATGTCCTGGCAGGGCTTCACTTTGTTGATCGCGCGGTTCATTCCAGGCCCTCCTCGACCAATTCTGCTGCGCGCAAGAGCGCGCGTGCCTTGTGTTCTGTCTCGCGCCATTCAAGCTCGGGCACCGAATCGGCCACCACGCCTGCTGCGGCCTGCACGTACAACTGGCCGTCTTTCACGATGGCGGTGCGAATCGCAATCGCCACGTCCATGTCACCGGCGAAGCTCAGGTAACCGCAGGCGCCGCCATACAGGCCGCGCTTGGTCGGCTCCAACTGGTCGATGATCTCCATGGCGTGCACCTTGGGCGCGCCGGTCAGTGTTCCGGCCGGGAAGGTGGCGCGCAGCACGTCCATGTTGCTCATGCCCGGCTTCAAAATGCCTTCGACGTTGCTCACGATGTGCATCACGTGGCTGTAGCGCTCCACCGAGAACGCCTCGGTCACCTTCACCGTACCCGTCTGCGCAATGCGGCCGATGTCGTTGCGCGCCAGGTCGATCAGCATCACATGCTCGGCGCGCTCTTTCGGGTCGTTGATCAGCTCCTGCTCGGTGGTTTTGTCCAGCTCGGGCGTCGCGCCGCGCGGGCGCGTGCCGGCCAGCGGGCGGATGGTGACCTTCTCGCCCGCGTCCGTTTTCTCCTGACGCACCAGGATCTCCGGGCTGGCGCCGACCACATGGCTGTCGCCGAAGTGGTAGTAGTACATGTAGGGGCTGGGGTTGAGCGAGCGCAGTGCGCGGTACAGTGACAGCGGGCTGGCGTCAAAGCGCTTGTGGATGCGCTGGCCAATCTGCACCTGCATGAAATCGCCGCCGGCGATCAGCTCCTTGGCGCGCTCCACGGCGGCCAGGTAATCGTGCTTGGCAAAGTCGCGCTGCGCCGGGTGGCCCTGGCTCGGCTGCACCTGCGGCGCGCTGACCGAATAGCGCAGCTGCTCACGCAGTTGCCGCAGGCGCTTCTTGGCGCTCGCGTAGGCTTCGGGCCGCGCCGGGTCGGCATAGACAATCAGGTAGAGCTTGCCCGAGAGGTTGTCGATGACGGCCAGTTCTTCGCACTGCAACAGCAGGATGTCGGGCATGTCCAGTGCGTCGGGCGGGCAGCTGTGCTCGAGCTTCTTTTCAATATGGCGCACCACGTCGTAACCGAAGTAGCCCGCCAGGCCGCCACAAAAGCGCGGCAGTCCGGGCCGCAGGGCAACCTTGAAGCGCTTTTGGTAGGCCGCGACAAAGTCGAGCGGATTGCCAGGCGCGCTTTCAACCACGTTGCCATCGGTCACCACTTCGGTCACCGCATCGGCCCCAAAGCCACGCGAGCGCAACAGCGTGCGCGCCGGCAGGCCAATGAAGCTGTAGCGACCAAAGCGCTCGCCACCAACGACCGACTCCAGCAAGAAGCTGTAGGCGCCATTGCCCTGGCTGTGGGCCAGCTTGAGGTAGAGCGAAAGGGGGGTTTCGAGGTCCGCAAAGGCCTCGTCCATCAGCGGAATGCGGTTGTAGCCTTCGCGGGCGAGGCTCTGAAATTCAAGTTCGGTAATCACGGGGGTGTCCTGCCTGGGCGGCGGGCGGGCCAAAAGGCTGGCGCGCCAGGTTCATCGAAGAGGCTTGGTTGGCCTCGGCATGCGCGCACGGCCGGGGCCAGGCGCTCAGAAACGCGATGCGGACTGGGACCGCCAGGGCCAGGCTCCCCGGTCGTCAAGACCTGCGAGAAATGCGCGGTGAATGAACATTCGGCAAAGTGTAGCAAACCTGGCCTGCGCCGCTGGCTCGATTGGGCGCAGCTATATCTGCAGGCTTAGGAGAAAACCCTGTTGTACAAGTCCCTACAATTTGCAACACTCAACAAATAGTACGGTCGTTCTTTTTTTGGAGCTTGTCATGCGCCGCTGCGTTCATACGTTTCTCTCCTGCTTGTTGGGCACCTTGCTGCTGGCCAACGCTTACGCCGATCCGGTGACCCTGGCCGGCGTGAAATACGCCGACAGCGTGAAGGTGGCAGATACAGCGCTGAAACTCAACGGCGCGGGCCTGCGCTACAAGGCGGTGTTCAAGGTCTATGCCGCCGGACTCTATCTAGAGCAGGCCGCTGGCACGACGGCGGAAGTATTCGCGGTACCGGGACCCAAGCGCCTCTCCATCACGATGCTGCGGGACATCGACTCGACGGAACTTGGCAAGCTCTTTTCGCGCGGCATGGAAGACAACATGGACCGTGCTTCGTTCTCCAAGCTCATTCCGGGTGTGTTGCGTATGAGCCAGATTTTTTCGGACCACAAGAAGCTTGAGGCTGGCGACAGCTTCATGATCGACTGGGTTCCAGGCAAGGGCACAGTGATCACCGTCAAGGGTGTGGTGCAGGGCGAGCCGTTCAAGGAACCCGCATTTTTCAACGCCTTGTTGGGCATCTGGCTTGGCCCAAAACCTGCCGACTGGAAGCTCAAGGACGCGCTGCTGGGCAAGGAATGAGCCGTTTCCCCTGGCGCGCGATCGCCACCGTTTTGAGCGGCAATCCATAGGTCTATCGACCTGCGCCGATACCTTTCACTCTCGCCTGTTTGAACAAAGATATGTTGCGTACGCTCCGCGTCGGCCCGCGCTTGGGTCTTGGTTTTGGCCTCATTTTGCTGATTACGACATTGACCGCCGGCATCGGCATCTGGCGAATTCAAACCATGGCGGCTGACAGCGAGCATGTTTCCACCGTGGAGATGGAGCGCCAAGCGCAGGTGGAGCGTTGGGCGGCAGGCTTGAACCTGAACTGGGTGCGCACAGAGGCCTTCCTCAAGGCGGTCGAGCGTGAGTACATGGACCAGCTCAACGCCAGCACCAATGCCACGGCACGTGACATCGAGCAAACGGCGCAACGGGTGCGCACGCTGGTGACTGGCGCATCGGGCAAGGCCTTGCTGGCCAATGTGGACGCCGCTCAAGCCGCCTACACGCAGCGAATCGCTGAAATTCGCGAGCTGCATCGCCTGGGCGAGCCGAACATATCTGCGATGGTCGACAAAGATCTGCGTCCGCTTGCCGACCAGACACTCACAGCCCTTGACGCCTTGCGCCAACACATGGCCCAGCTCTTGAGCGCAAGCCAGCAGCACAGCAGCTCTGTGGCACAAACCAGCAAATGGATTCTTGGCGCCTGCGCGCTCATCGCGATCGTGCTGGGCCTGGCGTTGGCGGCGCTGGTCACCCGCTCCATCGTGCAGCCAGTGCAACGCAGCCGCCAACTCGCACAGGCCATCGCAACGGGCGACCTGACACACACATTGGAAGGCGCAGCGAGCGATGAACCCGGCCAATTGCTCCAGGCGCTTGGGGCAATGCAAAGACATCTATCGGGCATCGTCGGCGAAGTGCGACAAGGTGCCGAAGGCGTGGCCACCGCCAGCGCCGAGATTGCCCACGGCAACAGCGATCTGTCGGCCCGAACGGAGCAGCAAGCGAGCGCACTCGAAGAAACCTCGGCCTCCATGGAGGAGCTCAACTCCACCGTGAGCCAGAACGCTGACAACGCGCGCACCGCCAACCAGCTTGCACTCAATGCCCAGAAGGTTGCGACGCAAGGCGGCGCGGTGGTCGCTGAAGTCGTCCGCACGATGAAGGACATCAACGACAGCAGCCGCAAGATCGCCGACATCATCGGCGTGATCGACGGCATCGCCTTTCAAACCAATATTCTGGCGCTGAACGCTGCTGTCGAAGCGGCACGTGCTGGCGAGCAGGGGCGCGGTTTTGCGGTCGTGGCGAGCGAGGTGCGCAGCTTGGCAGGGCGCAGCGCCGAAGCCGCCAAGGAGATCAAGTCCTTGATTGACGCAAGTGTTGAGCGCGTGGAAGTGGGCTCCGTCTTGGCAGACCGCGCCGGCAACACCATGGGCGAGGTGGTACAAGCCATTGGCCGCGTGACCGAGGTCGTGGGCGAGATCAGTGCGGCCAGCCAGGAGCAGCGCCAGGGCGTGGCCCAAGTTGGCGAGGCCGTGACGCAGATGGACCAGGCAACACAGCGGAATGCCGCACTGGTCGAGGAGAGCGCCGCTGCCGCCGAAGGCCTCAAGGCCCAGGCGGTGCAATTGGTGAACGCCGTCGCCGTGTTCCGCCTGAGCGGCACCCTTCAGGCAACTGCGCAGGCGCGCGAGTCCGCGTTGCGCATTGCACAGACCTGAAAACGTGCCGAGGCGCGTTTTCGCGCCTCAGCGGCGAACCACCAGGTCAGCGATTGAATCCACCCAGGCATCGGCGTCGACCGAGCGCGCCGGCTCGCCATGGTTGTAGCCATAGGTCACCAGCACCACCGGGCAGCCCGCTGCCCGCGCCGCTTGCGCGTCGTTGGCGGAATCGCCCACCATCAGCGTGCGCTCAGGGACGCTGCCCAATGCCGCGCAGGCACGCAGCAGCGGCAAAGGGTCCGGCTTTTTGGTCTCGAAGGCATCGCCGCCGAACACAGGGTCGAAGTGGCGCAGCAGCCCCAGAGAGTCCAGCAGCGTCGTGGCAAACGCGGTGGGCTTGTTGGTGACACAGGCGAACGGCATGCCGGTCGCAGCGATGGCGTGCAAGCCTTCACGCACCCCCGGGTAGACCTCGGCGTGCTGGCCGTTGACAGCCCGGTAGTGGCGCTGGTAGCTGGGCCAGGCTTGCGCGTAGATCGCTTCCAAATCAATAGCTGATGGCGCTTTACCAGCCTGCGCTAGCACATGATTTAGCACTGAGATCAACAGATGCTCAGAGCCTTTGCCAACCATGGTGGCAACCGGCTCGCGCCCGACCAGCGGCAGATCCAGCTCGCCCAGCATGCGGTTGAGCGCCGCGCCGAAGTCGCCCAAGGTATCGACCAGCGTGCCGTCAAGGTCAAAGATCGCGGCATCGACGTCAAACGTCTTGTCCGGAAGCGTGAGGGTGGCCATAAGCGTACGAATTGCAGCAGGGAAGCGGCTGAGTTTAGGCGGGCTGGCGCTCTGCGCCCGCTGCCACTCCCGCCCCTGTCCGACAGCGTGGCGCCCCAGACGCCACTAGCCTGCCAGAAGCGCTGCCGTGAACACGGGCAGCGATTCAACGACCCACTGGAAAGGATCCCGACCATGAACCTCCGAACAAACACCCTGCGCGCCGCCTGCGGTGCTGCCCTGCTCGTCGCGGCCGCTGCCAGCCACGCCGCGACCGAGGCAAGCGCCGAAGCCCGCTACCAGCAAGACCGTCAAGCCTGTTTGAGTGGCCAGAGCAATCAAGCGCGCGATGTCTGCCTGCGAGAAGCGGGCGCAGCGCGCGACGCCGCACGCAAAGGCGCTCTGCCCAGTAGCGGCGCCAACGAAAGAGCGGCCAACGCCGTCGAGCGCTGCGAGGTATTCACCAAGGCCGACGAGCACGCAGCCTGCCTGGCCCGCGTACGCGACCCAGGCAATACGACCGGATCGGCGTTGCAGGGCGGCGTGCTGCGCGAAAGTACCACCACGACCACGACGGTCATCCCCGCCAAGCAGTAAGCCACTTGCATGCTTGCCGCGCAGAGTGCCAGGCGCTGCGCGTTCAGACTTTGATCGCGGGCTCCGACGCAACACGGGGCACCACCACCAGGTAGTTACCGCCTGCGCCACCTTTGGGCAGTGCGGTCCACGCGCCCACCGCCAGCGTCTCGGCGCCCGAGGCTTCAGCCGCGGAGCGCGCGTCCGCTGCATCGTCAAAACACACGGTGAACCGGTGCCTGGCGCCGCCGCGCACGAGCGTCAAACCCGCTTGCGGCCAGTGGCTCGGCAGACAAGGCCGAAGGCAGACACGGTCCGCGCGCACTTCAAGGCCCAGAATCGACTCGATGGCCGCCCGGTGCATCCAGGCCGCCGAACCGGTGTACCAGCTCCAGCCACCCCGACCCACATAGGGCGGTTCGCTGTAGATGTCGCCGGCCATCACGTAGGGCTCCAGCGCGTAGGCCGCCTTTTGCTGCGGGTTGGCGTTGCGGTGCGCCGGGCTCAACTGGGTGAACGTGCGGTAGGCGCCGTCGCCATCGCCCAATTGCGCCTGCGCCATCAGCTTCCACACGCCGGCGTGTGAATACTGGCCGCCGTTCTCGCGCACGCCGGGCGGATAGGCTTGGATGTAGCCGGCGCTCGGCTCCATGTGCTGCAGCGGCGGCGTGAGCAAGCGGTTCAGGCCGGCGTCCTCGTCCACCAGCAAGTCGGCCACAGCGGCCATGGCGGCGCGCTGGCGCTCGGGCGGCGCCGCACCCGACAGCACGCTCCAGGCCTGCGCGATCAGATCGATGCGGCATTCTGCTGCATCGTGGGTGCCCAGCGGCGTGCCGTCGTCGAAGAAGGCGCGCTTGAACCACGCACCGTCCCAGGCTGGCCCCGCCAATGCCGCGCGCCACGCTTCGGCAGCCTTGCGCCAGCTTGCCGCCCGAACCTCATCCCCGCGCGCTTCTGCGATCGGCAAAAAGGCGTCGGTGACGGCGCACAGAAACCAGGCCAGCCACACCGACTCGCCCTGGCCCTTCTCGCCCACCTGGTTCATGCCATCGTTCCAGTCGCCCGTACCCATCAGCGGCAAGCCGTGCGCTCCCACCGCCAGACTGCGGTCAATGGCCCGGGTGCAATGCTCGTACAGGCTTGCGCGTTCGTCGCTCACTGTCGGCACGAAGTACGCATCGTGCGCGCCTTCTGCAATTTCGGGACCTTCCAGGAACGCGACCACTTCATCCAGCACCGCCGCGTCGCCCGTGATCTGCACATAGCGCGCCACCGCTTCTGGCAACCACAACAGGTCGTCTGAAATATGCGTGCGCACACCAGCGCCTGTCGGTGGGTGCCACCAATGCTGCACATCGCCTTCCTTGAACTGGCGCGACGCGGAGAGCAACAATTGGCGCCGCAACAGTTGCGGTGCGACGACCGCCAGCGCCATGGCGTCCTGCAACTGGTCGCGGTAACCAAAGGCACCGCCGGCCTGATAGAACCCTGCCCGCCCCCACATACGGCAACCCACCGATTGGTAGAGCAGCCAGTGGTTGACCAGCGCATCGAACAAGGGGTCGGGCGTTTGGATCTGCACCTGTGTGAGCAGCTGCGCCCAGAGGTCTTGCGCTGCAGCTTCCCGGTTTTTGGCTTCTTGCTCTTGCGCCGCGCTTTCTTCCAGGCAGGCCCGTGCGAGCGCCAGCGCTTCGTCCTTGCTGGCACCGTGGCCAAGCAGGAAGACGCAGTCCCGGCTCTCTCCCGGCGCCACTTCCAGGGGGCACGACAGCGCTGCGCACGGGTCAAGCCCCAGGCCCGCCTGTTCGGCCAGGTGGTCGGGCAACACACAGTGGCCGCGCGCATCGAAAAGCTCCCGTCGATCGCAGGTCCAGTCGAGGCTCGGGTGCACGCCATCGCGTGCCGCGGCGACTGCAAAGAACGCCGTGCTACCGCCATAGCCCGACTGCGCATCGCGCTGGATGGCGAGCAACACCGGCACCGAGGCACTGGAGGCGTCCGTCTCCTGGTTCCCATCGCAGGCGGTGGCCACGCTTTGGCGGTCCAGGCGCTGGCTGCCCATCACCCATTCGAGCAGGCCGACGGCGCGCAGGCGCAGCGGCTCGTGCCCCTGGTTGGTGAGGGTGAGGCGCACCTGCTTGACGGGACGCAGCGGGTCCACGCACCAGGTGCTGCGAATGGTCAGTGCACCATGGCGCTGCTCAAGCACCGTCAGGCCCTGAGCATGCTCAACCTGGCGCACGCCCTCGAATCCTTTGCCAACCCCGAACACGGCTTTGCTGCGCAGGTCCTGCAGCCAGAACAATTCGCCCCCCGGGTCGGACACCGGGTCGTTGGACCAGACCGTGAGCTTGTGCTGCTGGCTGTTGCCAGCCCAGCTGTAGCCAGCGCCCGCCTCGGACACTTGGGTACCGAAGTCCGGGTTGGCCAGCACATTGATCCAGGGGCGTGAGACCTGTTGTTGCGCCGTGATGTCAAACCGAAACGTGCCGCTGCGCGCATCGAATGCGCCTTCTGGCGCTTGCTCGGGCGCGCCAGCGCGCCGGGGATTCGGGCTTGCATGGGATTGTTCGATGCGCGCGTCCAGCGCGGCGTTGTGCCACTGTCCCAGTTCGCGCAGGTGCTGCGACAGCGGCCGCCCGTCGGCTGAGAAGCGCACGCGCGCGAGCATGCGCAGCGTGGTGTGCTCTTGCCCCGACAGCTCTGGCAGACGCAGCAGATGCAAACCACAGGAACGCGCGGCATCGACCCCTGTGCTCTGCGCGAGGTAAGCGTCCTTCAACTCCTGCAGCGCGCGCTGCAGCGGCATCTGGTACGACGGCGGCTCGGCGTTCACCACGACCAGGTCGCACGGCACACCACCCCAGGACCACAAATGCAAGGCCTTGACCAAGGAGCGCACCAGTCGAACGCCATGCTCGGCGCCAATTTCGACCAACAGCATCGGACGGTCGCCCGAAATGCCAAAGCGCCACAGCGTGCGTCGGTCGCCCAGATACTGCTCGCCCCCGGGCAAGGCTCGCGGGCCGGGCCGCGCATGCAGCATCGCGATCACGGTGGAGAGTGTTTGAATGGCGGCGCGGTCTTCGCGCAGGATGCCCATCTCGCGCATGCGCACACCGGCAAGAGTGGACGACATCAGGATGGACCGGTCAATCACCGCAGGCTGGCGGTAGCGATCCACCAGGGTTTTGAGCGTCTCGCGGTCGTCGGCCGTAGCCGTTCCCATCGTGAACTGCGCGTGCGACTGCGCCGGCACAGTGATGCGCAGCGACAGGACCGCCACAGGATCCAGCCCGGTCGGCAAGCTCGCATCGCTGGCCGGCGGTTCCTCGCATTGTCCCAGCGGAGCCGAGGCATCACGGTTGCGGCCGAGCCAGGCCGCACGATCGGTCTGCACCTTGAGCGCGACAGACGAGCGCCCGCTTTCAGCCACAAAGTGTGCTGCATGCACGCCCTGCTGGGCATTGGTATTGGGACGCCGCGCAAAGTACAAAGCCTGATCGGAGCCGATCCATTCGGCCTGGACAAACAGGTTCGCAAACGCCGGATGCGCTTCATCGGCGCGTGCTTCGAGCAGCGACACTTCGAACGCCGAAAACAGGTCGAGCTCGATTGGCTCCGACGTCAAGTTCCATAGTTCGACCCGCCGCAACTCCACGTTGTCTTCCGGGCTCACCCAGACCGTGCAGCAACTGCGCAGGTCGGGCCATTGCGCATGCAGGCACGCATGGTCGCCCTGCAGGCTGGCCCGGTAGGCGGCCTGCGGATCGGCCGCCGGGTGCTGCGTGATGGAAACCAGCGGCAGATCCGCCGGCGCCCCGGCTACCCGACGCAAATAGACAAAGTGACCGTAGGCGTCGCGCATGGCGTCGTCGCGCCAACGGGAAACGTCCGCGCGGCCATAACGGCTCCAGCCAGCACCGTTGGCGCGCAGCGATACGCTGTACTTGCCATTGGAAAGCAGCAGCGTCGGCTCGATGGCGCTGGCACCCGGAGTGAGCTCGCGCGAGCCCGTGTCCTGTGCATGCGTGCGCGCGACACGGTGCGGCTGCATGAGGGGTTCGACGAGCCGTGGGATTTCGCGCGGGACGGCCTCCTGCAACAAACCGGAGACCGCGCGCAGTCGTGCGTTCGCCATGGTCCATCGGCGCGGGGCGCCGTCTTGCAGCACATTCGCCAGCGCCACCAGCGTCATGCCCTGGTGGTGCGCCATGAAAGTGGACACGCGCTGGAACGCGCTGCCCCCGATCTGCCTTTCGGGGCTGAAATCGAGTGCTTCGATAAAGCCCATGTCCGCGCGCGCCTGCAGCGCTTCAAAGGTGCGGAAATTGGCGGCTGCGCCAGCGGTGTCGAACATGACCGCCAGACCGGTGGCATAGGGCGCCACCACCAGATCGTCCGCTGGCGTTCGCCGCAGGGCCAGGCGCGGCACGCCCTGCGGCGCATATTGATAGGCCAGGGTGTGGTCGCCGGCCGCGTAGGCGCATTCGGAAATGCCCCAGGGCACGTCGCGGATGTGCGCAAAGCGCTTCTGCTCATACAAGGCCGACCGGGCTGCGCTGTCCAGAGCGCTTCCCGCTGGCTCGCTCAGCACCAGAGCGGGCATGAGGTACTCGAACATGGACCCCGACCACGAACGCAGCGCCGCACGCCTGCCGACACCGTAGAAAGGCCGGCCCAGTGCGCCCCAATGCTCCGCCGGCACATCGCCCTTGGCGATGGCCCACAAACTGGCCAGACGCGCCTCCGAAGCCAGCAGATCGTAAAAGCTGTTGTCCAGCGCGGCGTCGGCGACGCGGTAACCAATGTGCAGCAATCGCTTGCGCGGGTGGTACAAAAAACCAAACTGCGCCTCTTCTGCCATGTGTCGGCACCGCGTGACAAGAGCGCGCAGCCTGTCCGCATGAGGCTGCGGGTCAGCGCCTCCGCCGCGCAGCAGCGCATCGCACGCGCCGGCGAGCGCCAACAGATGGCCGCACAAGTTGCCGCTGTCAACGGTAGAGACATAGCCGGGCGTCAGCACTGCAAGCGTGCGCGTGTCGTACCAGTTGTAAAAATGTCCCTCGTGCCGCGGGAGTGTGTCGAGCGTGGCCAGCGTGGCCTCGCAGCGCGCCAGCAGCTGCGCCGTATCGATCCAGCCAAATTCGCGCGCGCAGGCCACGGCCAGCAGATACAGCCCGATATTGGTGGGCGAAGTGCGTTCGGCCACCATGGTGCTTGGCACGATTTGCACGTTGTCAGGCGGCAGATGGTGCGTCTGCTCCCCTACGTGGCGGACAAAAAATTGCCACGTGTCCCGGGCGATGCCCTCCAGATAGTCGCGCTCCTGTGGCGTCATTTGCGCACGCGCCCGAAATCCCCAGTGCCGACTGGCCAACCAGACCCACACGGGTGTCGCCGCCCACGCGGCGCAGAGCAGCGCGCTGAGCAACGGCCAGGCCGTGTTCTGTTGCCACAGCAACAGCCAGATCAGCGCCGCCACCAGCGTCACCGGGGCGTGCGCCAGCACGAGCGCTGGCAATCGCGTCTGGGCTGTGGCTTGCGCGCTCGCTGCGGTGGTCCACTGCAGCAACCCTCGGCGGCTGACGAACGTGCGCCACAGTGCGCACGCTGCCGCGTGCAGCAGCAGCATCGCTTGCTGCAGCAGGGTGGCGAGCTGCCACAGCGCGCTGCCGAACGCGCGCAACACTTCTTTCAGGGCCTGCAGATAGAAATAACCAAGCGCCACGTTGTCGCGGGCTGGCGCGAGGCCGGCCAGAGCGCCTATCAAAGGCCCCGCGCCAAACGCCAGCAGCACCCACGCAAGCGTCGACCACGGCGACAAGGGTGCGCCTGCCAAGGCCAGCACCAGCAAGGCCACCGACGCAGGCGCCACGAGCGAACGGCGCAGGTTGTCGATCAGCTTCCAGCGCGCGATTCCACGCAGGTCGAACCGGCGCCACTGCAGCAGCAATGGCAGCAATTGCCAGTCCCCGCGCGTCCAGCGGTGGATGCGCGCGGCGGCGACATCGGCATGCAACGGCGCGTCTTCCATCAGCGTGATGTCGCTCACCGTTGCGCAGCGCGCGAGCGCGCCCTCCAGCAGATCGTGGCTGAGCACCTGCCCCTCGGGCAGGCGTTCGCCCAGCACCGCGTGCACCGCCTGCACATTCAGCAAGCCTTTGCCGACAAAGCTGCCTTCCGAAAATAGATCCTGGTACACCTCGGACGTCGCTGCACTGTACGGATCGATGCCGCAACGGCCCGAGAACAACCAGTGAAACAGCGTGGCCGTGGCGGGCTCGGGCAGCGGCGTGGTGAGCCGAGGCTGCAGGATGCCGAAACCCGACACGACGCGCTGGCGACTTGCGTCCACCTGCGGCTGGTTGAGCGGGTGCGCCGCCACTCCCACCAGGGCGCGCAGGGTGCCGGGAGGCAGTCCGGTGTCGCTGTCGAGCGTCACCACGTAGGGCGTCTCAGGTGCCGGCTGTGACAACGGCCCCAAGTCCAGAAACGGCGAAACCCCTCCCACAGCAAGCAAGCGCACCAACTGCTCGAGCTTGCCGCGTTTGCGCTCCCAGCCAATCCAGCGGCGCTCGGTGGGCGCCCACGTGCGCTCGCGGTGCAGCAACAGGAAGCGTCGGCTGGCGCCGCTGAGCGCCGCGCCCATGTAGCGCGCCTCCAGGGCTTCAATCGCTGTGCGCGCTTGCTCCAGCAGGGCGGCGTCGCCCGGTTGGGTGGCAACGTCCGCATCCGGGTAGTCGGTCAGCAGGGCAAATTGGGCACACGCTTCGCTGTTGGCAAGGTAGTGCTGCTCCAGCTGCAGTACCAGTTCGCTGACGGCCTTGGACGAAGACAACATCGCTGGTACCACCACCAGCACACGATGCTCGGGCGGGATGCCCGCCAGCAGAGCGTAACGCGCCAAGCGCCGCGGCGGCAGGGATTCGCTGAGCATGCGGTGGACCACGGCAAGCACGGCCTCCCCCGCCGGGAACAGCGCCAACACGCCCAGGCCCCACAGCGCGGCAACACTGGCGTCGGTCCCCCACAAAAAATCGTTTCCAAGCAGCAGCCACATGGATGCGGCCACACTACCGGCCAACAGGACCAGCACATAGACCGGCAAAATGCTGCTGCGCGCGACCTGCCTGCTCTTCCAGCGGCGCTGCGCCCGCAGGCCCAAGGCCGTGTACAGCGCCTTGCGGCCCGGCCCACGCAGCCAGTAACCAGGCGCGCGCGAAGCGGCTTGCGGCTCCGGCGCAACGGCGCTCACCAGCGCACTATCGGTCGCCGTCGCGGCGCGGCCAGCATCGGCGCTGTCAGTGCCCATCAAGGCGAGCAAGTGGCTCGCGATGGCGGTTTCGCTGCGTTTGCTGCGCCGGGCCAGCCGCTGGATGGCAAACAGGCTGGCGTCCTGCGTGTCTTCGCGCTCGGCACAAAACGTGGGGGAGGCCTGCAGGGCACGCACCAGCACACTGGTGTGGTTCACCACCTCGCGCCAGTCGGCGTCTTCCAGCGTGCGCAGGGCCAAAATCGCGTTGCGCATGCTCAGGTTGTCGGCGGCTTTTTCGGCATGCTGCAAAACCTGGGAACCGGAGGGATCGGGCAACAAATGACTCAACGTGGCGCGCAACTCCGCAAGCGCGGCCTCTGCACCTTGAGGTCGCGAAGGCGCAAGCCCCGGATCCTCGCCGTTGAGCCTCTCGTGCACCTGGAGCGCAAAGACACGGCCGACGCCGCGCAGCTCCATGGCGTCAAAGCGCCTTTGCAGATCGCTTGCATCCACTGCCGCCGATTCAAGCAGCGCATCACACCACTCGTCTGCCGCGTGCCGCGCGGCCTTCGCGGTCGCTACCCGCTCGGCCAGTCGGCGCAGGTTTTCCACCAGCAAGACCCGCAAAGTGGAAGCAAGCGCCCAGATCTCACCAAAGGTCAACTCTTCCACCGACTGGTAAGCGTTCAAAAAACGCACCAGCAGGTCGTTGTCCATGGCGCTGTCGGTGTGCGCCACAAATGCCCAGCCGACACCATAAATGCGCGGCATCCCCGCAAGGTGTTCACCACCGAGCACCGGGAGATCGGCGAAATAGCGTCTCGGCAAGGCCTGACCGATCTCGTCGGTCTGGGCCATCAGCATCTGGAAATTGTCCAGCAGCCACTCGCCGGCGCCACTCACATGGCGACCAGCCCGCTCCTGCTCGGCAATGTAGGCATGTGAGCGCTGCAAAACCTGCAAGTTTTGCTGAAGGCGCGGGTAAAAAGCTCGCCCCGAAGCAGTGGTACCACCCGCTTCCCGGTGGGCTTGCGCCAAGCTGCGCCCGTGCTGCTCCAGTCGGGCAAGCCCGAAAATTTCAGAGCGAATCGGCGCTTCAAGTGCCCCTTGGCGGGGGTCGAGAAGCTGCTGAGAGCCGTTGCTGCCACTGGCAGCGCGACCCATGATGTTGCTCAGCGGCACGGGGAGGCGAATCGTTGCCTGTTACCAGTAAGCGCTTACCGCGAGCAAGCCACTGACCACGACGACCGTGCTGACAAACCGGCCAGACATGAATGCGTCAACGGTTTCGGCCGTGCAGCGAACGCTGTGCCAGGCACCATTCGCACGTTCGCATTCGTGCAGATGACGCTGCAGGCCTTCTTTTTCCGACATGGAGGGGCCGCCGGCGACTTGCGACGGCGTGAGGGAGAGTGCGGTTTGGGATGACATGGGGCTTCGCCTAAATTTCGCCGGCGGCAGGCGTCGCCAAGCTTTGACTGCAAAGCACCATGGTGGGACGCACACAGCATGATGTCTGTCAGCCAAGGACCCGAAAGCGCCCCCGCGCCGCCCGACGCCGCGGCTCGCTACCCCCGGCGGCTCGACGCTGCAGCGCCAGGCCGCCTGCCTGCGTCAGGCGAGTTGCTGACGCATGCGGTCAATCACGCCGCGGTAGTCGCCCTTGCCAAAAATGGCACTGCCCGCAACAAAGGTATCGGCGCCGGCATTGGCCACGCGGCGAATGTTGTCCTCTTTGATGCCGCCGTCGACTTCCAGGCGGATGTCCTTGCCGCAGGCGTCGATGCGGCGCCGCACCGCCTCGATCTTGCGCAGCGAGGAATCAATGAAACTCTGCCCGCCAAAACCGGGGTTGACGCTCATGATGAGAATCAGGTCAATGTCCTCGATCACCCAGTCCAGCACGTCCAGAGTTTCGGCCGGGTTGAACACCAGGCCGGGCCGCACACCCTTGGAGCGGATGGCCTGGATGCTGCGGTGCACGTGCCCTGCAGCGTCGGGGTGGAAGCTGATGGAGTCGGCGCCCGCCTCGGCAAAGGCGGCGGCCAAGGCATCGACCGGCTGCACCATCAAATGCACGTCAATTGGCACCGGCAGACCTGCTGCCGTTTTCGCATGCGGCTTGAGTGCCTGACAGACCATTGGCCCAAAAGTAAGGTTGGGCACGTAGTGGTTGTCCATCACGTCGAAATGGATCCAGTCGGCGCCAGCGGCGATGACGCTCTGCACTTCTTCGCCCAAGCGGGCGAAGTCGGCCGAGAGTATGGAAGGGGCAATGCGGAAGGTGCGGCTCATGCCGGCGATTGTCGCAGTTACCATGCGCGCCATGCATCAGCCCCAATTTGACATCGACGTGCAAACGGCCTATCTGGCCGAGCAGTCCGCGCCTGAGCGCCACATGTTCGCCTTCAGCTACACCATCACGATCACCAATACCGGCACCGAACCGGCGCAGCTCATCGCGCGCCACTGGAAGATCGTGGACGACGAAGGTCCGCAGGACGAGGTGCGGGGCCTGGGCGTGGTCGGCCAACAACCGCTGCTCGGGCCTGGCGAACAGTTTCAGTACAGCAGCGGCTGCCGCTTGCGCAGCGACACGGGCAGCATGGAGGGAAGCTACCGCTTTGTAACCGAAGCGGGGGAACCCTTTGACGTGCCGATTGCGCGCTTCGTGCTGGACGCCGCACAGGGCGCTGCAGCGCGCCTGCTGCACTGAAAGGCGTTCATGGATTTCCTCCCAAGCTGGCCGTTTTCGGTCAATACGCTGTTTTTCTTTGGTTTTCTGCTCTTTTGCGGTGCGTTAGGGGGGTATTTCGCTCACCGCTGGCGGTGGCTGCCCAGCATTACCGGGTTCATGGCAGTCGGCTTCGTTGCCGGCCCGAATGTGCTCGGACTGATCACCGAGTCGGGACTGGCGCAGTCGCGCATCGTCGTGGATGTGGCGCTGGCGCTGATTCTGTACCGTCTGGGCCTGTCGATCGACGCCAAACGCTTTGCCCAGGACCGGCAGGTGGCGCTGGTGTCTCTTGCCGAGAGCGCCCTGACCTTTGCCGCCGTCTATTTCGGCCTGGGACTGGTGGGCGTCACGGGGCTCGCGGCGGCGGTCATAGGCACCATCGCGATTTCCTCTTCGCCGGCGGTGCTCATCCATGTGGCGCACGAACTCAAGGCCTCCGGCCCGGTGACCGAGCGCGCCATGCTGCTGGTGGCCCTGAACAACGTGATCGCTTTCATTGCGTTTGCTGCTGTCTTGCCGGCCCTCTACGGCGAACGCAATGCGCCCATCAGCGTCATGATTGGCGCCCCGCTCTACCAGGTGCTGGGCTCTGCTGCGCTGGGCCTGACCATCGGGGGCCTGTTGCACCTGGCCGCGCGCAAGACCAAGGTGGCAGAGCAATACCGGCTGGCCCTGGTCATCGGCGCGGTGATGATGACCGTTGGCGCGGCGATGGCGTTCAAACTCTCGGCCCTGTTTGCGCCGCTGGTCCTGGGCATGGTGGTGCGCAGCATGGAGCGGGCCAAACTCATTGCCAGCATTGATTTCGGCCCCTCGTTCGAATTGTTCTTCATCGTGCTCTTCGTCTATGCCGGCGCCAACCTGCACATTGCGGAAATTCTGGACTACTGGCCCGCCGTGCTGATGTTCGTGGGCGCACGTGGCGCTGCCAAGTGGCTGGGGGTGGGCGGCTCGGCGCTGCTGCTGGGCGCCACCCCGCGCCAGGCCTGCAGCACGGGCCTGCTGCTGCTGCCCATGGCGGGACTGGCGATCGGGTTGGTCAACACCACGCTCACCCTGTTTCCGGAAAAAGGCGCATTGGTAGGCTCGGTGGTGCTGGCTGCCGTGGCGTTGCTGGAAACCATAGGGCCGCCGATCGCGGCGCGGGCGCTGCGCTGGTCGGGTGACAAGGTGGTAGAGAATGGCGCGCCCAAGCCCGAAACCGAACCATCCACCTCAGTGCCGACCAAACCGGTAGGGGACGCCGACCTGGCGAGCAGCGCCTGAGCGCCAGGGGCGCGCTTGCGTATCGGCGCTGGGGTGCCTTGTATATTCGCTTGGCTGCCATCGGCCTGCCCAGTAGCTGAGCGCCGCTGCTGCAGCCACGGGTTCTCGCGCCGCGACAAGGCGCAAACCACCGCGGTGCGGGGCGGCTGGATGCATACGTATTTGCGGGACCGGAAAGCCCGTCCGCGCGTGGACAACGGGTCTGCACGGCCATGCCTGCAGACAGAAGGAACCGATTGATGAACGAAATACTGAGCTTCTGGGCCCAGTGGCTGCGCCCCTCGGCGGGAATCCCCACGGTGCAGTGGTCGCTGCTGCTTGCCTTGGCGGCCATTGCAGGCCATCTGCTGCAGCGCCATATCGGCCTGCCCAAGGTCGTGGGCTACACGCTGGTGGGCACCTTGGCGGGCCTGGCCGGTTTCAGTGGCGCGCCCTGGCCGCTGCAGGGCACCAGCCTGTTCCTGCTGGAACTTGGCCTTGCCGTCGTGCTGTTCGAGGCCGGCGGGCGCATTCCGCTGCGCTGGTTTCGCCACAACCCGATGGTGCTGGTGCAAAGTTTCGCCGAATCGGCGCTGACCTATTTCGCCGTGTACTGGACCCTGGTGTGGCTGGGGCTGGAAGTGCGCGTTGCCGGCCCTCTGGCACTGGTGGCCTTGGCTGCCTCGCCCTCGGTGCTGACGCGGGTGGTGTCCGATACCCGCGCCGCCGGCCCGGTGACCGAGCGCGCCATCGTGCTGGCCACGCTCTCGACGCTGTACGCGCTGACGCTGGGCAGCGCAAGCGCGGGCTTGCTCACCCGCCCAGCGATGGCAATAACCGACACGTTCTATCCCGTCCTGGTGGTCCTCGGTGTCTCGATTGTCGTCGCCGCCGCGCTGGCACTGGCGCTGCGCACGGCCCTGCGCTTCATGAGCCCGACCAGCGAGAACACCTCCTTGCTGCTGCTGACGCTGGTGGCCGCGTCCACCGCCGTGGCCGCCCATCTGGGGGGATCGGCGCCGCTGGCGGCACTGCTCGGCGCCATGATGCTCAAGCAACTCAACCCGCGCCCGTGGGCCTGGCCGCGCCATCTGGGCAATGCCTCGGCGCTGCTCACCATGCTGATGTTCGTGCTCGTCTCCACCGTCGCCGCGCAGGCCGACTGGAGCGGGCGCGTGGCCGGCCTTGTGCTGGCGCTGATCGCAGTGCGCCTGCTGGCCAAAGTCGTCGGCGTGGCACTGGGCAATGCCGGCAGTGGCGCCAGCTGGCGCCAGGCGCTGTGGGTCGCCAGTGCGATGACGCCAATGTCGTCCATCGCGCTGCTGATTGCCTCGCAGTTTGTACTCGCTTCGCCCGAGACCGGGCCGATGATTGCCGGCATTGCGCTGCCCGCCATCCTGCTGATGGAAGTGGTCGGCGCGGTGATCTGCACGCTGGCGATCTACCAGGCGGGCGAAAGCTCCAAGCCCTGGCCCCTGACAACGCGCGTGAGCACCGGAGACCAGCATGAGTCTTGAGGCCTTCAACCATTCAGAGCCGCTGACCCTCGGCGTCGAGCTGGAACTGCAACTCGTCAACACGCACAACTACGACCTGGCGCCCTACGCCGACGACATGCTGCGTCTGATGGAGCGCCACCCGCTGCCGGGCACCGTGGTGCCCGAGATGACCAGCGGCATGCTCGAAGTTTCGACCGGCATCTGCCATTCCAGCAGCGAGGTGCTGGGGCAGTTGACGCAGATTCGCGACGCGCTGGTGAAATGCGCCGACAAGCTCAACATCGCCGTACTGGGCGGCGGCACGCACCCGTTCCAGCAGTGGCATGAGCGCCGCATTTACGACAAGCAGCGCTTTCGCGAGCTCTCTGCGCTGTATGGCTACCTGTCCAAGCAGTTCACCATCTTCGGCCAGCATGTGCACATCGGCTGCCCGGATGCCGATTCCGCGCTGCTCATGCTGCACCGCATGTCGCGCTTCATTCCGCACTTCATCGCGCTCTCGGCGTCCAGCCCCTATGTGCAGGGGCAGGACACCGCCTTTGACTCGGCGCGGCTCAATTCGGTGTTTGCCTTCCCGCTCTCGGGGCGCGCGCCGATGGCGCTGACCTGGGCCGACTTCGAGATCTACTTCAACAAGATGACGCACACCGGCGTGGTCAAGAGCATGAAGGATTTCTACTGGGACATTCGCCCCAAGCCCGAATTCGGCACGATTGAAATCCGCGTGTTCGACACGCCGCTCACGATCGAGCGCGCTGCGGCGCTGGCTGGCTTTGTGCAGTCGCTCGGCGCCTGGTTTCTGAACGACCAGCCCTTCATCCCGACCGAAGACGATTACCTCGTCTACACCTACAACCGTTTCCAGGCCTGCCGCTTCGGCATGGATGCGGTCTATGTGGACCCGGCCACCGGCAGCCACATGCCGCTGCGCGAGCACATCATGCGCACCATCGACCAGATTGCCGGGCATGCGGCGGCGCATGGCGCCTCGGGCGCCCTGCACCTGCTGCGCAGCGAGGCGGCCGGCGGCCAGAACGACGCACGCTGGCTGCGCGAGCGTCAGCGCGAAGAGCAACTGCTGGCCGAAGTGTGCCGGCAAGCGGCCCAGAGGTTTAGAGGAGCTCCCCCCTGAGTCGCCTTCGGCGCCATCGCCCCAGGGGGACACCCCCAGCGCCGCGGGGCGGCCCTTGCGCGGGGGCTGCTGGGCGGCAGCGCGCCAGTGCCACGCTGTGGCGACGAATTGATCTGCTGCCCACCATTGCCAACACAATGCATACCCATGGGTGAATTCGATCTGATTGCCAGGCATTTCAAGCGCCCGGTGCGCCGCGCGGCGCTGGGCGTGGGCGACGATTGCGCGCTGCTGGCGCCGCGCTCCGGCATGCAGATCGCCGTCTCGTCCGACATGCTGGTCGAGGGGCGGCATTTCTTTGCCGGCACCGACCCCGAAGCGTTGGGCCACAAAGCCTTGGCGGTCAACCTCTCGGACCTGGCCGCCTGCGGCGCCGAACCACTCGGGTTCACGCTGGCCCTGGCCCTGCCGCAGCAGGACGATGCCTGGCTCGCCGCGTTTGCGCGCGGCCTGCTGGCGCTGGCCGACGCCCACGGCTGCGAGCTGGTGGGGGGCGACACCACGCGCGGGCCCCTCAATATCTGCATTACCGTGTTTGGCGAGGTACCCGCTGGCCAGGCCTTGCTGCGCAGCGGCGCCCAGCCGGGCGACGACATCTATGTCAGCGGAACGCTGGGCGACGCGCGCCTGGCGCTCGAAGCCCTGCGAGACGGCATCGTGCTGGCCGAAGAGGTGCTGGTCCGCGCGCAAGCGCGGCTTGAGCGCCCGAGCCCGCGCGTCGCCCTCGGCCTGGCGCTGCGCGGCATCGCCACCAGCGCCATTGATTTAAGCGACGGGCTCACCGGCGACTTGGGACATGTGCTGCGCGCCTCCGGCGTGGGGGCCAGTATTCAAGCAGTTGAAATACCTAATTTGATAGCTGCTAACGCTTATAGAATAAGCGCTGGAAGCCAAATTGACCAAAACTTTTGGCTGCAGTGCGTGCTGGCTGGCGGCGACGATTACGAACTCGCGTTTACCGCTCCGCCGTCGGCCCGCGCGCAGGTCGAAGCGACAGCGCGCGCTGCGGCTACGCCCGTGACACGTATTGGCCAGACCGAAAAACAAAGTGGCCTGCGTGTGCTGGACGGCGCGGGTCGGCTACTGGCTACCACTTTCGCTTCGTTCGACCATTTCGCCTGAAAGCGGCCGCGCCGCTCAGGGCAAGCGGCAATGCCTGCGATAGCATGGGCCCGTTCGCCCACCGCACAAGGTTTTTTCATGCCCCCATGCAACCGTCTTCTGCCGATCCGACGCGCAGCCCTCTGCGGCGCGGCGCTGCTGTGCGCTCTGGGCCAGGTCGCGCACGCCCAGTCGCCCGAGCCCGCGTCCCGCATCGACAAGGTCACGCTCTACCAGGGCAGCGCCACCGTGGAGCGCAGCCTGCGCGTGCCCGCCGGCGCGCGCGAAGCCCGGTTTGTCTGCCTGCCAGCCGCGCTGGACGCGCAAAGCCTGCAGGTGAGCGCAGACGCCGGCCTGCGCGTTGGCGAACTGCGCGTCGAGACCACAGAGCGCGCCCTGGTCAGCGCTTGTGCCAGCCCGCTGGACGCCAAAATCCGCAGCCTGCAGGACGATCTCGCCAACGTGGCGGCCGCCGCCAGTGCGCTCAAGCTCGTGGACAGCGATCTCCATTCCGTGGCCACCGGCGCGCCCTCCGAGGGCAGTAAGAGCGCGCCCGCCAGCGCTGCGCAAATTCAGGCCACCGCCGACGCCCTGCGCCGCGGCGCCGAAGACGGGCAGAAACGCAGCCACCAACTATTGCGCGAGAAAGAAGCGCTGGAACTGCGCCTCAAACCCCTGCTGGCAGAGCGCGAGCGCACCGCGGGCCAGCGCTCGCGCGTCGTCAGCGTGCGGGTGCAACTGGCGAGCGAACGCGAATCCACGCTGCGCCTGGCCTACCAGGTGCGCGGCCCGAACTGGCAAAGCAGCTACCGCGCCACGCTGGATGCTGAAACCTCCAAATTTCGCCTGGAGCGCCAGGCCATCGTCGCCCAGGCCAGCGGCGAGGACTGGAGCGGCGTGCAACTGCGCCTCTCGACCGGGGCTCCGGCGCGCAGCACCCAGGGCCGCCTGCCGCGCCCGTGGACGCTGGACCTCGCGCCGCCACCCCCACCCCCCGCCCCCGCGCCGGTGATGGCTCTGTCCAAGGGCGCTTCCGCACCGCGTGCGGCGCTGGAGGCCGATATCGCCGAAGCACCGCTGCCCAACTTCGAGGTGCAGACCGAAGAGGGCGCCTACGCCACCGAGTTCGCTGTGCCCGGCCGCACCAGCATCCCCAGCAGCGGCGAGCGCGTCACGCTGGCGCTGGGCACCGTCGATGCCCCGGTGCGATTGCTGACGCGCACCGCGCCCGCCGTGGAGCAAGCGGCTTACCTGGTGGCCGAACTGGCGCGCCCAAGCGGCGTCTGGCCTGCGGGGCCGGTGGCGCTGCTGCAAGGCAGCCGCTTCGTCGGCAATGGTCGGCTCGATTTCACCGCCGCTGCCGACACCGCTACAACCGAACTCTCATTTGGCCGCGACGACCAGGTCACGGTACACGCCGACCCGGTGCAGGAGCAGCGCGGCAGCGCCGGCCTGACCGGCTCGCGCACCGAGCGCACCGTGCAAAGCCGCTACCGCGTGGACAACCGCCACACGGGCGCCATTGAACTGCAGGTGCTGCACGCCGCGCCAGTGTCGCGCGACGAAAAAATCGAGGTTGCCTCGCGCTACACGCCGCAGCCGGCCAGCCTCGCTTTTGCCGGCACACCCGGTACCGTGCTGTGGCAGCAGAGCCTGGCGGCTGGCGCCAGCGCGAGTTTTGCCGCTGAACACGTGTTGAGCTACCCCAAAGACGCGCCGCTGCGCGAACGCCGATGACCGCCGCACCACTGCCCATGGTGGAACAGGCGGCACCAGCGGCCCTGCCGCCGCGCCGCGCCAACGCCCGCTTCCTGCTGGCGCACCCGGCGCATTTCATTGCGCTGGGCTTTGGCTCGGGCCTGTCGCCGTGGGCGCCGGGCACGGTGGGCACGCTGTGGGCCTGGGTCGCGTGGCTGGTGCTGCAGCGCTGGTTCAGCACGGCCGAGCTGGGCTTGCTGATCGCCAGCGGTACGCTGGTCGGCTGGTGGGCCTGCGCCGTGGCTGCGCGCAACCTGCGCGTTGCCGACCCCGGCTGCATCGTCTGGGACGAGGTGCTGGCCTTCTGGCTCATTCTCTGGCTGGCCATGCCGATGGGCTTTTGGGGCCAAGCGGTGGCGTTTGCGCTGTTTCGCTACTTCGACGCCGCCAAGCCTGGCCCGGTGAAATGGGCCGACGCGCAGTTCAAGGGTTTTGGTGCGCGCGGCGCCTTCGGCATCTTGTTTGACGACTTTGTCGCTGCCTTTTGTGCGCTGCTGGTGATCGCGCTGTGGAGGTTTTTATGAGCCTTGAATCGCTATTGAATCAAGAGCTGCAAGCGCAATCCCCTTCTGCGCTGGAGGCCGATTTGAATCGTATTTCTGCCGCCTTGCTGGCGCGCGGCGAAATGCTGGCCACAGCCGAGAGCTGCACCGGCGGGCTGATTGCCGCCGCCTGCACCGATCTGGCCGGCTCCAGCCAGTGGTTCGAGCGCGGCTTTGTCAGCTATTCGAACGCCGCCAAGACCGAGTTGCTGGGGGTGCCCGCAGCGCTCATAGCCAGCCACGGCGCGGTCAGCGAACCGGTCGCCCGCGCCATGGCCGAGGGCGCACTCGCGCATTCGCACGCGCAGGCCAGCGTGGCTGTCACCGGCGTCGCCGGCCCCACGGGCGGGAGCGAAGAAAAGCCGGTCGGCACGGTCTGCTTCGCCTGGTGCGTGGCCGGCCAGACGCACAGCGAACGCCAGCTCTTCGGGGGCGACAGGGCGGCGGTGCGCAGCGCTACGGTGCAGCACGCGCTGGCGGGTCTGTTGCAACGGCTCTGACGCGTCAGCTGCGCGCGGGCAGGATGTGCGCTTGCACACCGCGCCTGGGCGCTGGGCCGATCTTGGGCGCGTAGCCCAAGCGGGTCCACATCTGCACGGTCTGCGTGGCCGGTGGCGCGTCCAGCAGCGCGTGGATGGCAGCGTAGGGCTCGGCCAGCTCGGGAATTTCCTGCAGCGCTTGCGAGACCGGGTGCATGGAAAGCCCTTGCGCGGTGGCGGCGAGCTGCGCGCGCACATAGGCGCGGCCCGCGTTGACCTGCGCAGTGCGGTCATTGCCCTGCGTGCCCAAAGTGAAGAACGCCGGCGTGGTGGCGATGTTTTCGTTGAAAGCGTCCAACTGGCCGGTGATGGCTGTGCTGTCGGGCGCGGAGGCTTCGCTTCGGTCGAACAGACCCACAGCGGTGATGAGGCGCAGCATCGGGTCGTTGATGGAGACGCCGTCGCGATGCTCCATGATCTCTTTGGGACCAATGCGCAGCACCTTGTAGGTCTCCAGCAAGGTGCGCGGCGTGGTCAGCTCAATGCGCCAGGCTTGCTTGGCAATTTCCCGCATCTGCTGCAGCCGCTCGGCCTGGTCGGGCCCGACAAAACCCACGCGCACCGCATGCGGCGCCACGCTGTCCGCCATGGTCTTCAACGCCGCCGCTTCGGGCACCCGCGCCTCGTAGGCGCCCCGGTTGGTGCGGCGCTTGAAGATCTGGGCAAACAAGGGGTCGGGCCGAACCGCTGCATCGGGCACCAGCCGCACCCGTGCGGTGGGGCGGGCGTCAAGCTGGGTGGGGCTGTAGGCGCCATCGGGGAACAGCGCAATCTCCGCGCGCAGGCCACGCTGGCGTGCAGCCATGTCCAGCAGTTCCAAGAATGTGCCCTGGCTGAGCATCATCTGGCGCGAGTACGGGTCGGTTTCGGGCAGCTGGCGCTTGAGATCGAAGAACAAGCTGATCTCATCCGGCACACTGAGGTCCACCAGCCACGACTGCAGGTTGTGCGCATTCGGGCTGAGGATGGCATGCGCCAGCACCCAGCGGCGCACGTCAGTGCCTGGCGCTGGCGGGTTCCAGGCCTGCAAGGCTTCTGCGGGCACGCTGGCGTCGCAGCCGGCCAGCCCGGCGGTGGCCGCCAGCACCACGCCGCCACTGGCGAGTCGAATGAAATGTCTGCGCTGCATGGTGGGGTCCTTCAAGGGTTTGGGTGGCGGGTGGGCAGGCCGCTATCGGACTGCCATGCGACCTGACTGGCAACGACTGCGGGTAGGACCTCGAACGGATCCACCGCCATGGGCCCGGCGCTTGAGAGGGAGCATTTCCGGGTCGCACCCTGCTGGTCAGGCACGGGCTGCGGGCTTCGCATTGCCTGGCGCTTTGGCGGAAGCGGCCAGCGTCGTGGCCACGCCGTCTGCATACGCCGTAGCCGCCAAACCGAGTGCGTCTTCGATTTTCTTGCTGCTGAAACGGTAGTCGCGCTCGAGCTGGTACATCAGCTCCTGGTTTTCGCGCAGGGCGGGCAGCCACCAGCCCAGCGACCGCAACAACCAACGCGGCATGACGCTCAGCCGATAGGGCTGGCCAGCGAGATCGCACGCTAGACGCGTCATCCGCGCACCACTCATGGGCTCTTGAGATGTCGGCAGGTGCCAGGTTTGGCCCCAACTGTCATTGGACTGCGCCAGCGTGGCCAGGGCACGCCCGGCATCGGGGGTGTAGGTGAAGCTGTGCCACGCGGACGGCTCGCCCATCCACTGGGGCGCCCGGCCGGCGCTTAGCCGCTCGAACAGCACCGCATGCAGCAAGCTGTTGCTGGCGCCGGGGCCGTAAAAGTCGGCCGAGCGCGCAATCAGCGCCTGCAGGTCGCCACGCGCCATGGCGTCGAGCAAAGTGGTGGCGATCGCTGCGCGCACTTCTCCCTTTCGGCTGCTGGGGTTGAAAGGTGTTTCTTCGGTCATGTCGCCCGAAACAGCGCCGTAAGCGTAAACGTTGTCAAAGAACACCAGGCGCGCGCCATGGCGCTGGCAAGCGCCGATCACGTTTTGCATCACTTGCGGCCACTCGGACTGCCACACGGCGGTGTCGTAGCGCAGGCCAATCAGCAAATACACCACCGCACTCCCGGCGATCGCGTCGGCGGTGGCGCGCGCATCCAACGCGTCCGCCACCCGCAAATCGTCTGCGGGATGCACGGCGTTTGGATGGCGGCTGACCTGACGCACCCGCTGCCCGCTGGCGGCCAGCGCGGCGGAGAGTTCGCGTGCGATCACGCCGTTGGCGCCAAGAATGGTGTGCAGGCGCGCGTCTGGCTTACCAGGAAGTGTGTCGGTCATGCAGCAATTGTGTTCACCACCGCCGCGTAGCACAATCCACCAGATGTGCAGCTTTGCTATTCAATTCTGAATATGTCTGATTTCAATTGGCAGCTGGTTCCGTCGTTTCTCGCCGCGTTCCAGTACGGCAGTTTGCTGGGCGCTGCGCGGGCCCTGGGCCTGAGCCAGCCGACCGTCGGCCGCCATGTAGCGCAGCTCGAGAGCCAGTTGGGAACGCCGCTGTTCGAGCGCACCGGACGCGGCCTGGTGGCGACCCCCGCCGCCCAGCGCCTGGCCGAGGCTGCGCGCGCCATGGAAGCGGGGGCCATCACGCTGCTGCGCGGCGCCCACCAATCGCAGACCACGCTCTCAGGCAGTGTGCGGGTGTCGGCCAGTCAGCCCGTAGCGTGCGCCCTGATGCCGGCCTTGCTCCCGCGCTTGCATGTCGAGCTGCCGGGCATTCAGATTGAGCTGGTGGTCAGCAACGCCATCAGCGACCTGCTGCGCCGCGAGGCCGACATCGCCGTGCGCATGGTGCGCCCCACGCAGGGCTCGCTGGTGGCGCGGCGCCTGGGCCAGGTCGGCGTGGTGGCCTGCGCGCACCGCAGCTATCTGCAGCGCCGAGGCACACCTGCAGAACCGCTGGACCTGCTTGCGCAGCAGCACACGCTGTTGGGCAACGATCAGACGCTGGACATCCAGCGTGGCTTTGCCGCGATGGGCCATACGGTCGGTGCCGAACACTTTGCTTTGCGCACCGACGACTTCATGGCGTATTGGGCCGCCGTGCGCGCAGGCCTGGGCATTGGCTTTGTGGCGGCGTACCTGCTGCGCGAAGACGCGGACGTGGTGCAGATCCTGCCCGAGCTGAAAACGCCGACGCTTCCGGTCTGGCTGGTGGTGCACCGCGAGATTCGAGCGAGCCGCCGGATCCGCGCGGTGTACGACTTTCTGGCGCGGGAGCTTCCGCCGGAGCTATCGCCCTGAAGGGTTGAGGAACTGCGATCTCAGGCGCCGTGGCATTTCTTGAATTTTTTGCCGCTGCCGCACCAGCAGGGGTCGTTGCGCCCCGGCTCGGGCGCCTTGCGCACAGTTTCCACGCGCGGGCCCAGGCTCTTCCACAGCTGGCGCAGGTCGTACACCGCCCAAATCGCCTCGCCAAACAGCTCAACCCGGTTTTCGCTCACTGAGGGCGCGCCGTCTTCCGTGTACATGTTGACTGCGGGCTTACCTGTGTCGTCCTCGGTCAGTGCGACGATGGAATCGAGCGCGTCGTCCAGCCACTGCGCGTGCTCGCGTTCGCGTGGGGGCGCCCAATCTTCCGGCCAGTTTTCCACGGCAAACATAAAGCCAAGCGCCCACACCTGCGCGAACGAGGGCACCTCGCCGTCTTCGACGCTGGGGCGCTCGGCCTCGGGCAATGCCAGCAAGGCGCCGCGCACGTCCATGACCTCGGGTTCGAGCGTGCGCGGATCGTCCAGGGCCTCCACGGGGGTATCGAGCGCGAGCGCCACCTCGTCAAAGCGGCGCTGCCACAACTCGAGGAAGCGCTCTTGCTGCTCCATGTCGGCAAACATCGGCAGGCGGCGCAGTGGCGCGTCGGCGGGCCACAAGATAGGCTCGCCATCGCCCAGCAGCATGGGCAGGTATTCCACCGCGGGAATGGCGCGCCGGCTGCAGACCAGCGCCGTCAGAAAGCCATCGCAAAACTCCCACTGCGGGGTTTCGTCAAGCCGCTTACGCATTTCGTCCAGGATGTCGTCCAGCGTCTCCAGGTCTTCGCCTGAGAGTGCAGGGGCTCGCTCAGTACCATTGTGGGGCGTGGTTTCCGGGGCAGATTCGGTCATGTCAATCGGTCCTATGATGGGCTGGCGGCTGCTTGCCTAAAAGCGCCGCGCAAGGCGTGAGTTCCAGTGTAGCGCCGGCCTCCTTTCATTCGACCAAGCCGCTACGTGACCGACTACCCCGCCTTTCTGCGCGCTCAGGCCGCTCAGCAGACGCAGAACATCGCAAGCTACCTGCACGCAGGTGAACAGCTCTGGCTCAAAAAGGCCGGCCCGCGCCACGGCATGGGCCGCTACCGGCTTCTGGGCGTGTTGGCCCAAATGCTGCGGCTGCCGCTGCTGACCCCTGTGCCGAACCTGGGCGGCCACGAGGCCATTGCCACCGAGGCGCGGCGCCTGGGTGAACTGGCTGCGCTGGGCGTGCATGTGCCCGAGCTGCTCGCGGTTCAGCCCGATGCACTGCTCATGCGCCACCTGGGAACTGCCGGTCAGCTCACGCCCTCATTGGCGGACGAAATGCGCGACGCCGTGCCACGCGGTGCCCAGGCGACACTGGTGCTGTGGCAGCAAGGCCTGGCCGCCATCGGTGAAGTGCACGCGGACGGCAGCTGTTTGAGCCAGGCCTTTGCCCGCAACCTGGTGCGCTGCGGCGACGGCCAGGTCGGTTTCATCGACTTCGAAGACGACCCTGCCAGCGTGCTGCCATTGGCGCTGTGCCAGGCGCGCGATGCGCTGTGTTTCGCCCATTCCAGCGCGCTGGCGCTGCACGAAGCACAGGCGCTGGCGCTGGCCCGGCCCCTCTGGGCCGTGTGGCTCGCGCAAGGCGCGCCGGAAATGCAGTCGGCCCTCAGGGCAAGCGCAGAGCGCCTCGCATGGCTTCGGTACTTGCCCACCAGCCGGCGGCTGGGGCGCGACCTGCAACGCGCGCGCGCGGCCTACGACCTGCTGACACCTTAGGGCGTGGCGCGGGGGGACGCAGGTGACAGACAGTGGAATGCGGCCTGCGGCACACTGGTGGGTACCACCCATCAGCCCGGAGACCCCCATGAAACTCACCGCCGCCGTCGCCCAGTGCGCCACCGTGATGTTCGACACCGCCGCCACCGTTGCCAAAGCCCAGGCGCTGATGGTGAAGGCGGCCGCGCAAGGCGCGCAGGTGCTGGTATTTCCCGAAGCCTTCCTCGGCGGCTACCCCAAAGGCGCAGATTTCCACATCTATATCGGTGGTCGCACACCCGAAGGGCGCGAAGACTTCAAGAAATACTACGACGCCGCCGTCACCCTGGAAGGCCCCGAACTGGCGCAACTCGCCCAGACGGCAGCCGAATGCAAGCTCACGGTCTGCATCGGCATCATTGAGCGCGATGGCGGCACGCTGTACTGCACAGCGGTGTACCTGGGCGCCGACGCAGCCGGCTTGGGCTGCGTGCTCGGCCACCATCGCAAGCTCATGCCGACAGCGCTCGAACGCCTGGTCTGGGGCTATGGCGATGGCTCGACCTTGAGCGCCATCGACACGCCCTACGGCAAGCTCGGCGCCGTGATCTGCTGGGAGAACTACATGCCCGCCATGCGCATGGCCATGTACCAACAGCGTGTGGCCCTGTACTGCGCGCCCACGGCCGACGACCGGGACAGCTGGATTGCCAGCATGCAGCACATCGCCATGGAAGGGCGCTGTTTTGTATTGTCCAGCTGCCAACATCTGCGGCGCAAGGACTTCCCCATGGACGCCATGCACAACCGCCTGCCTGAAGCCGACGACACGGTGCTGATGCGCGGCGGCAGCTGCATTGTCAGTCCGCTAGGCAAGGTACTGGCTGGCCCGGTGTATGGTGAGGATGTGCTGCTTACGGCCGAGATCGACATGGACGATATCCCGCGAGCCCAGATGGATTTCGACCCCGTGGGCCACTACGCCCGGCCGGACGTGTTCCAGCTTGCGGTGAACACCGCACCCCAGCGCGCGGTGCACCTGGCGCCCGGCGCCAACACCACATCGACCCGCCCATGAACGTCTCCGACGCAATGGCGCGCCGCATGTCGGTGCGCGCCTTCACCCCGCAGGTGCCGCCCGCTGCCACGGTGCGCCGCCTTCTGGAAGCCGCTGCGCGCGCGCCTTCAGGCGGCAACCTGCAGCCCTGGCACGTGCACGCGCTCACTGGCGCGCCGCTGGCAGAGCTGCTGGCGCTGGTGGCGGCGGCGCCGCCGCAGGCAGAGCCGGAATACCAGGTCTATCCGCCCAGCCTCTGGGAGCCGTACCGCTCACGCCGTTTTCAGAACGGCGAACAGCTGTATTCCACGCTGGACATTGCCCGCGAGGACAAGCCGGCGCGCCTGCGCCAGATGGCGAAAAACGCGCAGTTCTTTGGCGCGCCGGTCGGCATCTTTCTCAGCCTCGAGCAGCGCATGGGTCCGCCGCAATGGGCGGATCTGGGCTGCTACCTGCAAAGCCTGATGCTGCTGGCCGTGGAAGCGGGGCTCGCAACCTGCCCGCAGGAGTTCTGGGCCGTCTGCTCGGAGCCGGTGAAAGCCTATTTGGGACTGGACGACGCGCAGACGCTGTTTGCCGGTGTGGCGCTGGGCTATGCCGACGAAAGCGCCGCCATCAACCAGATGCGCACGCCGCGCGCGCCGTTCGATGAATATGCGCAAATGCGCGGATTCAACGTCGGCTGATCAGGCCACCTCGCGCGCCACCGCTGCGCCGAGCAATGCCAGGTGCCTGCGCAACTGCAGCACCGCGCGGTCCTTGCTCAGCAAAATGGCGCCGTGTGCCACGGCCAGGTCGATGAAGGGCTGGTCGTCAGCGTCTTTGCAGATCGCACTGGAGCATGGCGCGGGTTCTGCAGGCTGCACAGCGGCATCAAAGCGCGCCAGCACCGCCTCGGGCGTCAGCCCGTAGAACGCAAGGCGGGGCACGATCTGCGGGTAGCCCAGCACGCGCGCAAGTTCGAGGCGCATGCCCGGCGTGGCGATCCAGCGCAGCCTGCCCGCAGCCAGCAACGCCGGCAGCGTGGCCGTGGCCGGGTCGGCAAACACCAGCAGATCGAGCACGATGTTGGTGTCGAGCACCAGCGCCCGGCTGCCGGTCGCTGGCGGCGCAGCCGTCAGCTCAGGCGCCACTGGCAGGGGCAGCGCCATCGCCCGGCTTGGTGCGCAGGCTGCCGCGAATCAGGTCGAAGCGAAACAGCCGGCATTCAATCGGGCCGTTCCACATCGGCACGCGGCGCGATTCCTTCAGGCGCATCTTGCCGGGGAGCTTGAGGTCGGGAGTGAGCATCCAGGCCTGCCAGCCGGTGTAATGCTTCTTCCAGTGGCTGGCGAGCTGCTGGAAGAACTCGCTGCCGTCGCCGCTGCCCTCGTCTGCGCCCTGCACCTGCGCCACCTCGCGCCCCACCGCCGCGCCATGCGCGCGCTGCTGGGCCCGGTCGCGCGCATTCTCGCCGGCGCTGCCGGCGGCGGCGATGCGCTCGCCATAGGGCGGGTTGAGCAGCATCACGCCCGGCTGCTCACTCGGCGGCATGCGCTGCAAGGCGTCGCCGCCGCGCAGCTGCACCGCCTGGGCGACGCCCGCGCGCTCGGCATTGCGCTCGGCAAAATCGACCATGCGGTGCGAAATATCACTGCCAAATATGCCGCTAGCGCTTACGCCTCTTGCGTCATTAGCTTCTTCTTTAATAGCATTCCAGACATGCGGTTGCAGCGGCAGCAGCTTCTCGAAAGCAAACTGGCGTTGCAAGCCCGGCGCAATGCGGCAGGCCATTTGCGCAGCCTCGATCATCACGGTGCCGCTGCCGCAGCAGGGGTCGTACAAAGGCACATCACCCAGCGGGTCCCACCCGGTGGCGGCGATCATGGCGGCGGCCAGGGTTTCCTTCAGCGGTGCGTCGCCCTTGGCCCCACCTTCCTTCACATTTCTCCAGCCGCGTTTGAACAACGGCTCGCCAGAAGTGTCGATGTAGACCGTGGCCTCGTCGGTGGTCAGGTGCAGGTGCACGCGCACATCGGGCCATTGCGTGTCCACATCGGGGCGCACGCCCTTCTTGGCGCGAAAGCGGTCGGCGACCGCGTCCTTGGTGCGCAGCGCGGCAAAGTTCAGGCTGGTCAGCGGGCTGTGCTGCGCGGTGACCTCGATCTTGAAGCTCTGGC